>CAZIGO010000011.1:0-2486 GCA_964538595.1 uncultured Chitinophagales bacterium
ATACCGAAGTAATGACACAGGCTTATCGCCTGTTGGCCAAACACATGATAAGTACCGGACGAGATTATCCGTTACATTTGGGGGTTACCGAAGCAGGTAATGGAGCTCAAGGACGTATCAAATCCGCAACTGGCATTGGGGGGCTATTGGAAGATGGATTGGGGGATACCATACGAGTATCCTTGACAGAACCGCCAGAACAGGAATTGCCGGTGATTCGAAAACTAGTAGAACGCTATCAGCAGCGAGAAGAAGAGCAAGAACCGATACCGGATATTGATACCATACCGGTGGATCCTTTTCATCATTATGAGCGGGAGACCCGTAAAACCTATAGTTTTGGCGATAACTTTCCCCCTCAGGTGATCGTTGATCTTAGCGAAGAACCCCTGGATGATCATAAATTACTGGAAAGTATCGGCTATACGCGGAAATCGGATCAAAACGGCACATCCGGAGATATTGAAAACTGGAACATTGCTGATACAGCAGCGGATTATGTCTATTTGGGGGACCAAACGTTTGACATCGAACCTCCTGAGATCTTGAAGCAGATCATTGATGCGCCGGCGTGGAAGCATTTGTCAGATCCCCAATTACAATTTCCCCTGTTTGGCCCTGAAGAATATTTGAAAGCTGAGCAGTATTCTGATGAATTGAATTTTGTATACGTTCACTTAGCTGACTTAACTGGCGAATTGCTGGAAACGGTGCAGAGGGATGAAACGGTGGTCCTTATCTTGACAACGCATAACCCCCATGGAATGGCAGAACAGCGCCGGGCTTTCTTTGAATTAGTGCAGAAGAATATTGACACACCGGTGGTTATCCACCGTCATTACGAAGGGATCGGGGAAGATTACTTACGATTATACAGCGCTACCGATATAGGAGCGCTGCTCAATGACGGCTTCGGCGATGGGGTATGGCTTACGCACCCCGATCAGTCCCCCCAAACATTAAATCAGCTGAGTTTTGATATTTTACAAGCTACACGAAAGCGGATCTTCCGGACTGACTATGTCGCTTGCCCCTCCTGTGGCCGAACGCTTTTTGACTTAGAAGAAGTCACGGAAAAGGTAAAGTCGCGTACTGATCATCTGAAGGGAGTGAAAATTGCTGTTATGGGTTGTATTGTCAATGGTCCGGGTGAAATGGCAGATGCTGATTACGGTTATGTCGGCAGTGGGCCGGATATGATCACGCTCTACCGGGGTAAAGAAGTAGTAAAACGCAAAGTGCCTTCGGATCGGGCCGTCGATGAACTTATCGAATTGATCAAGGAAGATGGTAACTGGCGCCCTCCTCCCCAAAACTAATTTCCTACTTCCGGTTTTTGTGTTATCAGCATCCCTAAAATGATGCTTCATAAATAATAAGTTTATTATCTATTCGTTTAATAGGTAAAATAACTTATGCGAAGATTAAGTTATGCTCTCTTGGTGGCGATGGGGGGAGTGGGAATGTTTTTATTAGTAGCGTGTCACCATGAAAGCTTCGATAAGTCCTCCCCCGCCGTATCTTATCGCTCCGTTCAAGGGGTTAATCCTGTCATTGGCAATTTGAGTTACTGGGCGGTCTTTGGACAATTGCCCACCTCCGCTACTCCTAATAAATTACGGTTGCTGGCGCACTTTATTTTTGTAGAAGAGTACCTACGCTCCAAAGAGCATCCTTCGTTGAGGCCTGGTCAAAAACGAGCGCGCCAACAAAATTTACAACGATTACGAACTTATTGGACGAATGGAAAATTTCCTCGAAATTATGCTTATGAGGACCGAACGCCTTGCTTTATAGACCCGGCGGGACGGATTTGTGCGGTGGGATATTTGGTAGAGCGATCGGCAGGGCTGGGTATGGCGCAAAAGGTAAACCAGCAATATCAATATGCCACTATTCAAGAGATGAAGTCACCGGCTTTGGAGGAATGGACCGTGCAAAATGGATTGAAAAAACAGGAGATAGCAATGATCCAACCGGCATACAGGCCTCGTCCTTCTCCAGCTCCAGCCCTAGAAATTGCCCAGTCAACTACACTGGGGATTAATGTTGGTGCCACAATTGGCAATTCCATCTTAATGGGGCTTGAAAAAAAGAGTACTTGGACCTCTTCGGTAGGGATAGTGACAGGCTTGACTGGTATTGGGTTTGGAATTTCCGAGATATCTTATAGTCGTACGGAGAACTTGGTTTTTGGGGCAACGTCATTGACGGTGGGAGTGTTTAAGTTATTGGAAATTGACTTGGACAAGCAAAAAAAGGACAATGCTGATGTGGCACAGTTATATCCCTCTCGCCTTAACATGCGTACGTTTGCTACTCAGCAAAAAACGATCCCCGGTATTCAACTGGGATGGAACTTTTAAAAAAGACAGGAGAAGTCGATTATTGAGAACGTTTCCGATACCACTGATAGCCGATGAAACCGACTAATGCGTAAGGCATAAGAAAGAGGTATAAAATGCCGGCGTTTAACCCATTGGAAG
>CAZIGO010000011.1:2496-9733 GCA_964538595.1 uncultured Chitinophagales bacterium
GTTCATGTTGGGAAGTTTCAGCGACCCCTTTACACATAGGGCATTGGGCTTGAACGGTGTCA
The DNA here is from genome assembly GCA_964538595.1 of uncultured Chitinophagales bacterium. Taxonomy (GTDB): domain Bacteria; phylum Bacteroidota; class Bacteroidia; order Chitinophagales; family CAZIGO01; genus CAZIGO01. The sequence goes on from CAZIGO010000011.1 coordinate 2,559, forward strand.
GGGGTGGATATCCAACAAGCACCTGTAATTAAAAAAGTAGCTACTAAAACTCGTATGCTATGGGAAAATCGAAAATTCATTAGCACTTACTTTACAATACCAAAATAAGGATTTGATGGGAGTTTATCAAGGGGAGTGAAAAGAAGATCTTTGAAATATTATGTCAATTTCAAAGCACGAATAGCAAAAACACAATATTTATTTTGTATCTTTATTTACGTTTAATGCTATATTGCCATCATTAATTAAAAAAACTTTATGCAACCCAAGCGGCTATTTGACTTTTTACAATATCAAGCCCAGGAATTTCCCCAAAATGATACATTGGCCGCTAAAGAAAAGGGAGAATGGAGAACTTATAGCACGCAGGATTGTTTGAAGTTAGCCCATCAGGTGAGCAAGGGTTTGTTAGCATTGGGCGTACAACCGGGAGAGCATGTAGCTCTTGTGTCATCAAATCGTCCCGAATGGAATTTTGTTGATTTGGGGGTTTTGCAGATTGGAGCTATAAATGTACCGCTCTATCCGAATATTAGTGAAAAACAGTACGAGTATATCCTGAACCACGCTGAAGTGCGATATATCTTTGTCGGTAATAAATCATTATATGACAAAGTGAAACCAGTAGAAGACCGGGTGGACACGTTACAGGAAATTTATACTTTTGATGAAATAGAAGGGGCTACCCATTGGCATAAACTCTTGAAAACTGGTGAAAAGAAAGATGAGGAGGAGGTGCAACAGCTTAAAGATCAAGTGAAAGGAGAAGATGTTGCTACTATTATATATACTTCAGGGACAACGGGAACGCCCAAGGGGGTAATGTTGACCCACCGGAATATTTTGAGTAACGTAACGAGTTGTTCTCCTTTGTTACCTGTTGATGATCAACATAAAGCCCTCAGCTTTCTCCCGCTTAACCACGTTTTTGAACGAATGATTACTTATCTGTATATGGCCAATGGTATTTCGATTTACTATGCGGAAAGTAAAGATACTATTGCTGATGATCTTAAAGCAGTTCAACCCCATATTTTTACTACGGTTCCCCGCTTATTGGAGAAAGTATATGAAAAGATAGTAGCCAAAGGCATGCAATTGTCAGCTGTCCAACGAGCACTTTTCTTTTGGGCATTACGCTTGGGATTGAATTATGAATTTGAGCGAACTGGTTGGAAATATCGGTTGGAGCTGGCATTGGCCAATAAATTGATTTTTAGTAAGTGGCGAGAAGCTTTGGGTGGTAATATTAAAGCTATTGTATCAGGAGGAGCAGCACTTCAATCCCGGTTAGCCCGCGTTTTTACAGCGGCCCGAATACCGATTATGGAAGGATATGGATTGACAGAAACCTCCCCGGTAATTGCTGTCAACCGCTATGAAGTAGAGAATCGCTGTTTTGGTACAGTGGGACCTAAATTAGAAGAGGTGGAAGTGAAGATTGCGGAAGATGGGGAAATACTAACCCGAGGCCCCCATGTTATGAAGGGGTATTATAAGCAACCTGATAAAACAAAAAAGGTGATCGATGAGGACGGATGGTTTCATACAGGAGATATCGGAGAATGGGTGGAGGGGAAGTTCCTGAAGATTACCGATCGTAAAAAGCAAGTCTTTAAAACCTCTGGTGGCAAGTATGTGGCTCCCCAACCGATAGAAAATAAGTTTAAAGAATCGATGTTGATAGAACAGATCATGGTGATCGGGGAAAAAAGAAAGTTTGTTTCTGCTATTATCTGTCCGGCTTTTGACAATTTAAAAGATTGGTGTCGTCGTCAAGATATTCAATGGACGCATAAAGAAGAAATGATCGAACACCCCAAAGTCCAACAGAAGTATGATGAGTTAGTAGAGGAGTTAAACCAAAACTTTAGTCATACTGAACAGATCAAAAAATATATACTGGTACCCGATGAATGGGATGTGAGTACAGGTGAGTTGACCCCTACTTTGAAATTAAAACGGCGGGAAGTATTAAAAAAATATGCGGATATCATCGAGGAGCAAATTTATAACGAATAGTCTGAATTAGTATAGTACAAAAGGATACTTTTCGTATTTTATAATAGAACACGAATACAAAATTAACTTATGCGTCATATTCAAAAAGTTGCTGTATTGGGCTCTGGTGTGATGGGAGCTCAAATTGCTTGTCATTTCGCCAATGCCGGTTTGCAGGTATTGTTACTTGATATTGTACCTGAAGAGCGGACAGAGGAAGAGAAAGAAAAAGAACTTACACTCAATGATAAAGCGGTACGCAACCGGATTGTCAATCAAAATTTGCAAAAAACCCTAAAGATGGATCCGGCGCCGCTATTCAAAAAATCGTATGCCGATCGGATTACAACGGGAAATTTTGAGGATGATTTGGATCAGTTGAAGGAAATGGATTGGATCGTGGAAGCCGTAGTTGAAGATCTCGATATTAAACAATCTCTCTTTGAAAGGGTGGAAGAACATCGGACCGAAGGAACATTGATTTCCACTAATACCTCTGGTTTGTCCGTAAACAGTATGATTAAGAATAGAAGTGAAGATTTTCAACAACACTTCTGTGGGACTCACTTTTTTAACCCGCCCCGATACTTGGAACTCCTGGAAGTGGTACCCACGCAAAAAACCAAATCCTCTGTCCTGGAATTTGTAGAAGATTATGGGGATCGCTACTTGGGAAAGACGGCTATTCGGTGTAAAGACACCCCCGCTTTCATTGCCAATCGAGTAGGTATTTTTGCTATTTCTTATGTCTTTAAATTGATGCAGGATATGGAGTTGACGGTAGAAGAAGTTGATCAACTTACCGGCCCGGTCATCGGGCGTCCCAAGTCGGCGACTTTCCGCACTTGTGATTTGGTTGGCGTGGATACTTTATATAAAGTAATGAAAGACCTGAGTGAGTCGGTGGAAGATGATGAGGCTCGTGAGTTATTTACTCCCCCCTCCTTTGTTAAAAAATTAGTTGACAAAGAATGGACCGGTTCGAAGGCGGGACAAGGATTTTATAAAAAAGTAAAAGAGGAAGGAGAAAGCAAGATATTAGCGCTCCGTCTAGATAGCTTTGAGTATGAACCCCGGGATAAAAGCAGCTTTGAGACATTGGAGATGGCCAAGCAAATGGATAGCCTGCCGAAACGACTGAAAAATATTATGAAAGGACAGGATAAAGCAGCGGAATTCATTAAAAAGATGTCGTTTGCTCTGTTTGCCTATGCCTCCAAACGGGTACCGGAAATAGCTGATGAGCTTTATAAAGTCGATGAGGCTTTAAAAGCAGGATTCGGTTGGGAGATTGGTCCCTTTGAACATTGGGATATATTAGGAGTGGAAGACACAATAAAATATATGGAAGAAGCCGGATTTGAACCGGCCGATTGGGTCTATGAAATGGTAGAAAATGATTGCGAAACCTTCTATAAAACCATCAATGGTAAACGACGGTTTTATGATATAGAACAACAGGATTACCAGGATGTGCCGGGTACTCAGTCGTTGATATTCTTAGATAATTATCGCACGGAAGACAAGGTATTATGGAATAACAAAAAATCTACTCTTTTTGATATAGGGGAAGGAGTGTTGAATTTGGAGTTTCATTCTAAAATGAATACGATCGGCGGCGAAGTGCTGTCGGGTATAAATAAAGCTTTGGATTTCGCTGAAGAGGATTATCGTGGAGTAGTTATTGGTAATGAAGGACAACACTTCTCTGCCGGTGCTAATGTGGGTATGATATTTATGTTTGCAGCGGAGCAGGAGTTTGATGAATTGGAGTGGGCAATACGGCGATTTCAAAGTACTATGATGCGATTACGATATTCGCCGGTACCTGTGGTGGCTGCTCCCCATGGTTTAACATTAGGGGGGGGATGTGAGTTATGTCTCCATGCAGATGCTGTTGTGCCGGCTGCCGAAACTTATATGGGGTTAGTAGAGGTAGGCGTTGGGTTGGTGCCGGCTGGCGGGGGTACTAAAGAAATGACATTACGTACCTCTGACAGTTACTATGACGGTGACCCCAAATTGCCCCGTTTACAACAAACTTTATTGACAGTAGCCCAGGCCAAAGTTGCTCGCTCTGCCGTAAAAGCTTATGACTACCAATATTTACAACCGGGCAAAGACATGATGCTCATGAATAAGAAAAGATTGATCACAGAAGCCAAAAAGCGGGTACTCCAATTAGCTGATAGGGGTTATACTCAACCCTTGAAACGAAAAGATATTACTGTAGTAGGACGAGCCGGTTTGGGACTATTCTATACTGGGGCCTATGCGATGAATTTCGGTAAGTATATTACTGATTATGACCGGAAAGTGTCAGAAAAGTTGGCTTATGTTATGTGTGGAGGAGATCTTTCGGAAGAAACGGAAGTATCCGAAGATTATTTGTTGGATCTGGAGCGAGAAGCTTTTCTTTCTTTATGTGGAGAAAAGAAAACGTTAAAGCGATTAGAAAGTTTTGTTAAAACAGGGAAACCAGTTAGAAATTAGCGATATAACTGTCGCAGGCTAATGACAAATTTATTAACAATATCACAAAAAAATATTAACACATATAAATAAAAAATTATGAGTGATCGTACAGCTTATATTGTTACAGGCTATCGTACTGCTGTGGGGCGAGCTAACAAAGGAGGGTTTCGTTTTACGCGGGCTGATGATTTAGCCAAAGAAGTGATTCAGCATTTAATGCAACAAATACCCTCCTTAACGAAAGAGCATGTAGATGATGTGATCGTAGGGAATGCGGTGCCGGAAGCTGAGCAAGGATTGCAGATGGGGCGTTGGGTAGCATTGAAAGCATTGGAAAAGGAGGTGCCCGGTATGGTTGTCAATCGCTATTGTGCTTCCGGATTGGAGACGTTGTCCATTGCCACGGCTAAAATACATGGGGGAATGGGGGATTGTATTATTGCCGGAGGAGCGGAGTCAATGTCGCAAGTTCCTATTACCGGTTGGAAAACCGTCCCCGATTATGGGATAGCGAAGGATCATGCTGAGTATTTTTTAAATATGGGATTGACAGCAGAAAAAGTAGCTAATAAGTATGATGTGAAACGGGAAGATCAGGATGAGTTTGCGTTGCGCTCCCATAAAAATGCCATAGAAGCTATTGATAATGGGTATTTTGAAGATCAGATCGTACCGGTGGAAGTGGAAGAAACTTATGTGAGTAATGACCAAAAACGAAAGTCGCGACAATTTACCGTAGATGTGGATGAAGGGCCCCGCCGGGATACCTCGGCGGAAGCATTGGCAGGATTGAAACCTGTATTCCGGAAAGGGGGATGTGTAACGGCAGGAAATTCCTCCCAACGTTCCGACGGAGCCGCGTTTGCGGCAGTTATGTCAGAAGAGATGGTAAAAAAATTGGACTTGGAACCTGCGGCTCGTTTGGTCAGTTGTTCAGTAGCTGGAGTGGATCCCAGTGTTATGGGAGTAGGGCCGGTAGAAGCAGTGCCAAAAGCTTTAGACCAAGCCGATCTCAAACTCAAAGATATTGACTTGGTAGAGCTTAATGAAGCCTTTGCTGCCCAGTCATTAGCTGTAATTCGGGAACTCGATATGGATCCGGAATTGGTGAATGTGAATGGCGGAGCTATAGCATTAGGACATCCCTTGGGGTGTACCGGCTGTAAATTGACAGTTCAAATGATCCATGAACTGCGCCGGAGAAATAAAAAATATGGATTGGTAACAGCTTGTGTAGGTGGAGGACAAGGCATTGCCGGTGTCATTGAGTTATTAAAGTAGCTTCTCCACTACAAGACAATGGTCGCTGCAGCATGACTTTCAATATAGCGGGCTATACATACCTGCTTTACTCTCGTATTAACTTCTCAATGGTATTGGAATCCTCAATACTTGTTTTTATAGAACAAATCCGGGAGAAACAGTAAAGAATAAATGTTAAATGTAATGTTAGAAAGAAGTCTAGGGATTCTGCTAAAAGGAGGGGGCGGCTTCCATTATATTGAAAAAAAGATATTTAATTTATTAAATTCGGGAGTGATGCCGCGTGTCATATTTTTTAATATATCATGGTTGTTGATCCTCGCTCTCCTCTTGGCGGGTGGAGAGAAGGGACATGCACAAGATATTCATTTTACTCAATTTTATCATTCTCCACTCACATTAAACCCTTCTTTCACTGGACAAGTAGATGGAAAGTACCGGGTAGCTGCTAATTATCGACATCAATGGGCGGCAATACGGCCGGCCGGAACAAATATCCCCTTTGTTACTTACGCCGCCTCTTATGATCGTCCCCTGCCTTTTTCTTTTTCAGAAAGTGACCAGTTAGGCATCGGCATTCAGTTTTTTAATGATGAAGCCGGGAAGGCGGGTTTACGTAATCGCTCCATTTTCCTGTCCAGTGCTTATGCTTTTAAGGGGGAGCGTCATACCGTGTCACTAGGTGTACAGGCGGGTATGGTAGATAAAAAAATTGACTTAAGTAAACTGACGTTCGGTACGGAGTTACGACAGCGGTATTTGGGAGATGGAGGGGGAAAAGGGGGGGCGAGTACTCCTGTTTCCAAGGACAAGATAACTTATTTTGATTTACGCGTTGGCAGTTATTGGGAGATGGAGGTACGGGAAGCATTAAAAATTAATGCCGGTATTTCACTTTTTCATTTAACCCAGCCTAAAGAAAGTTTTACCGGGCAAGGAGGGAACCGTTTAAATATGCGCTTAGCTGTTCATGGGGGAGCGGAATATAAGATCAATGAAAGAATGGATCTATTGCCCGGCCTGTTAGTAGGAAATCAAAGTAAAGCCCAAGAGATCAATTGGGGATCGTTGATTACCTATCAGCTTACCGAGGAAGAACACAATTTTAAAGGGGATTTATTTGGGGGATTGTGGTTTCGTACATCTGCGCTTAATCCCATTTTTGATGCTACTATGCCGGTCGTCGGTATTCAAAAAGGTCCAGTAAAAGTAGCAGTGAGTTATGATATCAATATTTCTCCGCTACGTCATGCTTCCGCTTATCGCGGTGGGCTTGAAGTTGGTGTTATTTATATTCCGCAACCTTTTGTACCGGAATTAAAAGAAAAAGAAGTGCCTTGTATCCGTTTATAGTAAAACATCAAAATACATGAAGTGGCCTTTCTCTATCAAAAAATTAATTTCTGGAGAAGCATCATTATATATTCAGATTCCCG
>CAZIGO010000011.1:9743-19385 GCA_964538595.1 uncultured Chitinophagales bacterium
TAATTTCTCTTTTATGGAAAACGGGCTTTTTGGGAGGAGTTTGTCTGATTTTGATCGGAGGAAGCAGGGGGTGGGCGCAAACTCAGCAGAACGTCCTATTTTATCGATCTTTTGATACGACAAAAACCTCGGGGTTTATTTTAAATGCCGGAGCCGGCTTTGATGATTTTGGATCCAATGCTTGGGTGATCAACAATAAATACGATGGCCAAAGTATTTATCAAAACACGCCGCCTCAAGACTCTACCGATAATGGTATGGGGCAACTGTGTGAAACAGACAGTAGTTATTTACATATAAATGATATTACTGCCCCGCCCAACAATGCTACCTATGATGCAGATAAAGCCGCTGCTCGTTGGGCCCTGGTGAAGGATACCTTTTGTACATACGGTTATCAAAAAGTGGTATTTTCTTTTTGGTGGGTAGCAAAAGGTTCCCGTACAGCTTTTGCCGAAGTGTATTACAGTACGGACAGTGGGGCGACATGGGAACGGGCTAAAACAAGAACCGGCCGGACAAAATTTAAAAATCAAACTAAATGGAAGTACTCAGAGATTAGTATGCCGGATTTTGAAGATCGCCAAAATCTTATGTTTGCTTTTCGATGGCATAATGCAAAAAGTGATACAGCTGGCGGGCTTTCTTTTGGAGTGGATGACGTTATGTTAATAGGACAGGGGGGATCAGATATAGAAATAGAAGCTCAAAAAGTTACACCGGATACGGTCTGTCATGAAGATCCCAATAATTTAAGTTTGGATTTTCATGTTTCATTTGGTGATACCATGTGCCCCGGTACTTATGAGATTATTTTTTCTGATGAAAATTGTAGTTATAGTAGTACTACCTATTCCGTCGGTACTTTTGATATCACTACTCCTCATTCCGGAAGTTTCATTATCCCGGCTGATACCTTACCCTTACCGACGACAATGCCGTTAGGGGGCTGTTATTGTTTTAAAGTAAATCGTATATCCGCTCCCCGAATTGAAGGAACATCCAGTTCGAACTGCTTTTCTATTCAAGATTGTCAAGATTCTATCAAAGTGGCCCAACAACCAGCCGTGTTGAAAGATGATACTACTATTTGTAAGAGTAGTGTTATTGATGTTCCTTTCTATTCTTATGGAGGTTATAACCCGGGCAATCAATACTACTTAGAATTGTCTGATTCTGCCGGTAATTTCAATAACTCAGATACTATAATAGGAGGACCGATGAATGATAGCATAACGTATGATCCTAATATTTACGCTCCTCCTCAAACGCCTGGCCATATACCCGGGAAAATACCTGCTAACGTACCTTCCGGCTGTAATTATTACATACGCGTCATCTCTTCCAATCCCCAGATAGAGGGCGAAAAATGGGGGCCCTTTTGTATCAAAGAATGCGATATTAAAACAAATAATGCCCGGGATATTTCGGTTTGTTTAGATGATCAAGATACCTCCTGTTTGACTTTTCCCTTTTCGTTTAATAATTATGACAGTACTATTACCTATGATACCACAAACCGCTTTTATGTGCAGCTTTTGGATAAACAAAGCTTGGCGGTAGTGGCCGATTCGGCTTATGGGGGGGTAGTGTCGGATACTACCAGTGACAGTATACAGATGTGTTTACCCAAGTTATCCAACTGGGCGAAGCAAATTCCTGAAAAATATTATATGCGAGTAGTTTCCACCACTCCCTCTGATACCACCGACCGTTGGGGGAGTATCATACGATTTAATGTGACGGGTATTTCAGGGTATCCGATGACGATTGACGCAACTCCGGATACCGCTGAGTGTAATAGTAAGGGCCAAATATGTGTCGAGCATCACCCGGATAGTTTGCCGGTTTCTTCTACCTATCGCCTGCGTATATATGATGAGGGCGGAAATTTATATGCTGGCGTCAATTTGCCCGGTGATTCTATTTATCCTGATTACTGTTTCCCTATAGACCTTTTTGAACCCGGGACATATGAAGTGCGAAGTACAGAAGTAGGGGGAGCAAATTGTGTCGGCCAAACTACAAAAGCTAACTTTACAGTCAAGCCACCACCGAACAAGATATCAGGCGATAATAAAGTATGTTTGGGGGATACCGTTACTTATGAAGCCAACTATAGTTGTGGTACATATTATGACTGGAACGTAACCGGGGGAACAGTTATTGATACTTCTAACACTCAAATCAGGGTAGTATGGGGAGCCGTCGTTAAGGGGGCAGGGGTAACGTTAAACACGTCTCGCTCCTGTGATAATAATACTAATAGTATTAATGTTGATGTCCTTCGGGCCACCCGGGCCCAAGCTCTATCTGATACAACAATTTGTTTTGGTGATACCGTTACCTTGACCGGCAAAAATTTAACCATTGATTCCAATAATGCGTTTACTTGGTATAAGGAAGGAAGTAATCAAGTGTTGAATGATCAGGTGATAGGAGATAGTCTTTCTAAAGTAACCGTATCACCAAATTCAAGTCAAGAGTATATCTTAAAGATCGACCATGCTCCCCCGGATGGTTGTATCGGGTATGACAAGGTATCGGTACAAGTGTCCCGGAATACCTTTGAAGATGACAGTTTTCAACTCTGTCAGGGAGATACCATTCAATTAGATCCTGATGTGGAAGACGGGCAGCGGTTCGAGTGGATTCCCGCTGAAGGATTAAGTAATGCAAACATCGAAAATCCTTTAGCTTATCCCGAGGAAACTACGTTCTACTCCTTGACCACTACCTTCGAAAATGGGTGTGAGTATACTTCCAATATTGATGTTTATGTTACTTCCACTTCTTTTGATGTAACACCGGAATATGATACAGTAGCGGCGGGGGAGTTTGTGGAGTTGAAAGCAAAAGGAGGGGTCCAATACAGTTGGTCACCTGCCCATGATCTAAAACATCCTCGTACTGCAAATCCCATAGCTATAGTGGATTCCACCGATTCACTAAAACGATATAGAGTCCGGATTAAAGATGCCAATGGTTGCGTGGGGTATAGAAAATCAACGCTCTTGATTTTTAATGATGATTTTGGCGTTCCTTCTGCTTTTACACCTGATGGCGATGGGAAAAATGATGTTTTTAAACCGCTGTATTTAACGATTGAGAATTTGCATGTATTCCAAATTTATAATCGATGGGGGGAGAAAGTGTTTGAAACCCATGATATGAAAGAAGGATGGGACGGTACCTATAAAGGGGCGCCCCAGGAAGTGGGTACATATGTCTATTATTTAAAGGGAGCTACCAGCAATGGAAGAATAAAAACAAAAAAAGGAACATTAACGCTTATCCGTTAAATAATAACCGCCTTCTATAGAAAACCCCGTCGTTTTTTCATAAAGTTAATTTCCCTTTTGGCTCAGACTTATTTAATAGAGTACATCGTTTACTTCGACTGAAGGTATTCCCGCTGGTCTGCGTTGATAATTTTTATATGCAATATTGATGTAATTTATATATCTTTGGGTTAAATGGCAAAGCTAATTTGGCGTATATTGTTGATGATAGGGGTGGGGAGTTACTTGTTCCCAGGGTCGATAAGCAACGTATCAGCTCGTACTGTCATCCAGTTACAGGATAGTGTTGAGCACTATAATCTATTACGTCATAAAGGGGCAATTTACCGGGATAATTCGCGCCAATTAACATTTTCTAAGCTATGGCAATCTCGTGTTCAATCGTCTTTTTCCCCTTTATCGCTACGTCATTCTGCTTTAGGATATACTAATGATGCCTTATGGCTTAAGTTTAAAGTTAATGATCAGAGCTCAGCGTCCCGAAAGTGGTACTTTACCATCGGGCATCCCCCGCTCGATCATATAAAAGTATACTTTCCCGATACCAGTGGTCATTATCGGGTGAACAAAACGGGGGATCGAATTCCCTTTCATCAACGTACGATCGCCCATCGCCAATATGTATTTTCCCTTCCGGAGGGATTGGACCAATACACGTTTTATGTTCGTATTACTTCTGAAAGTTCAGTGATCCTAAACTTGAATATTTGGCGCCAGGATGCCTTTTTGAATCATGAACGGCGTCAGCAGTTAGGTTTTGGTATGTATTACGGGATCATCATTATTATGTTCCTCTACAATTTAGCTTTATTGCTTGCTTTGCGTGATATTAATTATTTGTATTACATCTTGTTTATAGGGGGGTTAGGTATGTTTCAGTTTATTTTGTCCGGCTTGGCTTTTGAATATTTGTGGCCCTCCGCTCCGCTGATCAATAATTTAGCCAACCCTTTTTTCGTAGGGTTTGCGGTGTTTTGGGGTGGTAATTTTTGCCGGAAGTTTTTGCAAATCAAATATTATCACGCGGTATTGAATAAAATTATGTGGGGAATAATCGGGTTGGCAGTGCTCGGTATGGTAGCTCCCTTTTTTACCAATAACCGTATCAGTTCCCAATTCGTCGATTATTTAGTGTTGATAGCGGTGATAGTGGTTTCAACATCAAGTTTTTATGTTTGGTACAAAAATTATAAACCGGCCCGGTTTTTTATGCTGGCGTGGTTAGGATTGTTGTTAGCTGCGGCGTTACTGGCATTTGAAAGCTTAGGTTGGATAGACCGTAGTTTCATTACCCAGTATGGTATCTATTTTGGTATGGTTTGGCTTATCATCTCTCTCTCGTTAGCTTTAGCTGATAGAGTAAATCTCATGCGAAAGGAACGACTTTCGGCGCAACAAAAAGCGATAAAAGAACTGGAAGAAAAGCAAAAACTTAAAAATAAAGTTAATCGAGAACTGGAGGCTAAAGTACAACAACGAACAAAAGAGATTGAACAACAGAAAGCGTTAATTGAACAAAAGAACCAAGATCTTACTGATAGTATAAATTATGCCAAACGTATTCAGGAAGCAATATTGCCGGCTTATAAACTGGTTATGGAAGTAATTCCGGATTCTTTTATTCTCTATAAACCGCGCGATATTGTGAGCGGGGATTTTTACTGGTTGGAACAGCAAGGTGATAAAATTTTACTAGCAGCTGTCGATTGTACCGGGCATGGAGTGCCGGGAGCGTTTATGTCAATGGTAGGTAACCAAATACTTAATAAATTAGTAGTAGAAGAAAAACAAGAGGATCCCGGAGCGATATTAAAAAAGTTGAATCAAAATATTAAAAGGTCGCTCAAACAAGAGCACGATGAGTCCGGAACCCATGATGGCATGGATATTGCTCTTTGTTGTATCGATAAAACAAGGAATCAATTAGCTTTTGCCGGTGCTCAACGTCCCCTTTATTTGGTGCGTTCCGGTGAATTAAAAGAGTGGAAGGGAACGCCCAATGGCATCGGGGGTTATACTCCTTTCGAGCAAAATTTTAAAACACATTCTATTTCTTTAGAATCCGGCGATACAATTTATATATTTTCAGACGGTTATCCCGATCAGTTTGGTGGTGAAGAAAAACGTCGGCGGGAGAAAGGGGGAAAGAAATTTATGCGGAGCAGATTTAAGCAACTTCTGAAAGATATAAATGAAGACAGTATGACTGAGCAAAAACAAATTTTAAACCATCGTTTTAATGAGTGGAAAGGGGAATTAGCCCAAGTTGATGATGTGTTAGTTATGGGGGTACGTATTTAAAATGAAATATTAATTCAAAAATTTTACCAAAATTATAAGCCTATGAAATTTCAAGCAAAATATGGGTTCGTTATCAATTATTTATGGGTGCTCGGGGTTGTAGTTATCTTAACACAATGCAAAACACATACCTATAATTCACTTTCCAAAGCTCGGGAAAACCCGAAAAAAGTAAAGGTGCTCAATTTATGTTGCCAGGGGATGAAAGAACTTCCCAAAGATATAAACACTTTCTCAAATTTGAAACAGTTAAACTTGAGTGTAAACAAACTTTCGAGTCTTTCTGATAACCTGGCCAAGGTAGAAAAGCTGGAAAAACTGAATTTGAGTAATAACCAATTTTCTTCTTTCCCGAAAACGGTGTCCAATATTTCTTCGTTACAAAATTTGAACTTGGCTAACAACGACTTGGCCTCGGTACCAGGACGAATTGCACAGCTCAACAATTTGCGTCGGTTAAATTTAAATCGTAATAGTTTGGAACGTTTTCCCCCTGGTTTGACAAAGCTAAACCAGTTAAATTATTTAAGTCTTATCGGAAATAATATCAAGCAATTGCCGGATGAAATATCAAAGATAAAGGGACTTTCCTATCTAAAAGTGGATTATAATAAACTGACTCGTCTACCAAAAGGAATAACTCAATTAAATGACTTGCTTCATCTCAATATCAGCTACAATAAGTTTGATAAATTGCCTGAGTTTATAGGTCAGCTGGACAATTTGGAACGATTTTGGGTAAGTTCCAATAACTTAAAACGTCTTCCCGCTAATATGGGTCAATTGGATAGCTTAATTGTATTGGATGTTTCTAATAATAAGATTGAAAAATTACCCCCTTCTATTGGTCAACTTTCCCAATTAAGAGAGCTTTATGTAGCGAACAATAATCTTCATCAATTTCCGCTTGAGTTAGGTCAATTAAAGAACTTAACTACTTTAAATATGCGCAATAATAGCGTACAACAGCTGCCGGATACGGCTTTTAGCTTGACCCAACTACGCTACTTTGAAGTAAGCAATAATGAGATTACTTCGCTTTCTCCCGAAGTGAAGCGGCTGAAGCGCTTGATTACCTTAGAACTCTCTGATAATGCGCTTGAAAACTTACCGGAGGAAGTGGGCGAGCTCCGGAGTTTGAATTGGTTGCAATTATCAGACAATAATTTGGATACTCTCCCTCAAAAGTTGCCCCAATTAAAAAAGTTGAAAGGTATTTTCCTCAGCAACAATGATTTAGGGAAGATCTCCGATAAAATAATTCGTGTAGCACGGTTAGAGATACTTTATATGAAAGGAAATGGAATTGATAGCTTACCGAAAAATATGGGCCATCTAAAATATTTACGCACTCTCAATATCAGTAACAATAATATTAGTGAACTTCCTCAGTCATTTGAGAATATGAAACAACTTAATCAACTGAACCTCCGGAATAATAATATCTCTTCACTACCTAAAGAGTTATTAGCAGAATTAACACATTTGAACCGGTTGAATCTTCAAAAAAATAAAGTTTCTCCCGAAGAACAAAAGAAAATAGAGGAAGCACTCCCTAATACGACGGTATTGTTTTAGGAATCACTGCATAAAGGGGGAGGTGAAACGCTTTTATTTGTCATTATAAAGTTATTTATTTTGGATAATATAGCTATTGATGTAGTATTATTACCTCCTTATGGTATAAGGAAAATGGCTATTCAGGAGAACAGGAAATTAGTTGATACTGAATCTTCCTCTGCGGCTCCTATTCTCTTACAACACAAAAAAAACTTTCCCCACTTATCATTATTAATGGGAGGGTTACAGACAGATCGATTACTTGAGGTCAACAGGCGATTAGTGGATATAAACCGGGAACTTGAATCGTTGGCCTTGCATATTACAGCACGAAGAACGAAAGAGGGGCCTCAAAACCAATCGATAGTAGAATATGTGGTAGACAAAACCCCTCCGCTCCAACAACTCCATGAAACTATTGTGAAAAACTTAAAAGAATATTTACATTATGATATTTCCAAGTCGATGTTTGCAGGTACCTCCTCGATTAATGATTTTACGGTTTCGTGGGTAAAAAATTTTTTGTCGGGTGCCAGCTTTCAAAATTTTCATCCTCATATTACGCTCGGCGTAGGAAATGTGGATCATAAGAAAATTAACACTCCTTTTATTCCAAAAAGTTTGGGGATATGCCATTTGGGGAATTATTGCACGTGTAAAAATCTTATATTTCAAGTAGATCTTATAGGAGAGAGTAGTCAATGAAAAAACAGTCCATTCATGCTTCATAAGTGGCGTTTCCTTTGGGTGATGGGGGGGATAATGAGTATCGTATTGATCGTTGCCCTTCGACCCGAACAGCAATCGCATAGTTGGGGACCGAAAACTTCTGTTATGGAAGTGCTCTTAAGTTGGGGGGCTTCCCCACCGGATCACTATATGGGTTCTCCCGACAGCTCGTTAATAAAAAAGGGGCGGGATTTAGTACATAATGGATATACGAAACGGCCTAATGGGAAAAAAACGCCCCTTCAATCTAAACATTTTACTTGTACTAGTTGCCATAATGTACAGAAAGAATATTCTAACTTGGGAAATATTTCTCCTGAAGAGCGACTACAATATAGCATCGATAAAAATATTCCCTTTTTACAAGGGAGCAGCTTGTATGGAGTAGTGAACCGGGAACAATGGTATAACGGGGATTATTTAGAAAAGTATGGGAAGTCACTCATCTTACCGGCTCGTGATAGTCTGAAAGCTGCTATCCAAGTTTGTGCGACTACTTGTTCGCAAGGTCGGGCATTTACCGAGTGGGAGTTGAAAGCTGTTTTGGCGTACTTTTGGTCGTTACAATTAAAATTAAATGATCTTTCGTTCAGTGAAGAACAGTGGGAAAAATTAAAAACGGCTTCCACTTCTATCGGTCCTCCTGGAAAACGACGTCAATGGTTGAAGCAGTTTTATTATCAAAGGGCTCCGGCTGAATTTGGTGAACCTCCCAAAGATTTGAAGAAAGGGTATGCTCTCCAAGGTGAAGCGGAAAAAGGAAAGTATATTTATAGTAAGAGTTGTTTGCATTGCCATCAGCCCGGTGGTATTGCTGAACCGGTATTGGATAACAGCCCAACCACTTATCATTATCTAAAAAAACGGTTTAATACATATAAATGGGAGCGTTCTCTGTACCCCCTATTACGAGAGGGTACGCATCCGGCACCCGGGGATCGGGACTATATGCCCAATTATACGATCAATCGCTTATCGAACCAACAAATTGAACATTTGAGAGCTTTTATTGAACAAAAAGTACAACAACATTCATTCAGTATAAAATAAATATAACACTATGAGAGCTGTGCAATTGATACACCACGGATCACCTGATCAGGCTTTTGAAATAGCGGAAATACAGACGCCTACTCCCGATACCGACGAAGTGTTGATAAAAGTAGAAGCGTTTGGATTAAACTTTGCCGATGTACTGGCTCGAAATGGTTTGTATGGAGATGCTCCTCCTACGCCTTGTGTGTTAGGTTATGAAGTAGTAGGTACCATAGCTGATTGTGGAGAGGAAGTGGATCAATTTTCAAAAGGGCAACAGGTGATCGGCTTTACTCGATTTGGAGGGTATGCAGAGTATGTGGCAACACCGGCGATGGCAGTAATTCCTTTGCCTGATAATTTATCAGTGGCCCAGGGAACGGCATTGGCTACTCAATATACAACGGCTTATTATTGTGCTTGTGAAGCAGTAAATCTCCATCCGGAAGATCGCGTGTTGATCCAGGCTGCTGCTGGAGGAGTGGGAACGGCATTGGTACAAATAGCGCGCCATGTCGGGTGTACTATCTTTGGTACGGCGGGTTCCCCTGATAAGCTGAAGTATCTACGGAACCAAGGAGTAGAAGTCCCAATTAATTACCGTACGGAAGATTTTGTAGAACAGGTAAAAGCTAAAACCGGGAAGGAACGAATTGACGTTGTATTTGATTCTGTGGGGGGATCTGTATTTAAGAATAGCTGGAAGGTCTTAGCC
>CAZIGO010000011.1:19395-21615 GCA_964538595.1 uncultured Chitinophagales bacterium
CACCATAGTTGGTGGGGAACCATACAACTGCTTTGGCAATACGGGTTGATGATACCGGTAAAATTTTTAGTGCAGTCTAAAGGCATTATAGGCGTCAATATGTTGCGTATCGCTGATCATAAACCTCATAAAATTGAACATACCCTCAGGAAAGTAGGGGAATGGGCAGAAAAGGGTATTTTTACCCCCCATGTAAGCAGCACTTTTAAAGTAGATCATATCCATGAAGCTCATCGTTATTTGGAGAACAGAAATTCTATGGGTAAAGTGGTGGTAGAATGGTAATTGGTTTAAGGACAATGGATTTTTCATTAAATTGGAATTGAAAGTATAAAAGTTAATATATGCCTACATTACTTCAACAACTAAAAGCCATAATACTTTTACCGGGAAGTGTAACATTGGTGGTTCCTTTTGTTGTATTGTGGCTGTTGGGGGATCAACTTTTTTGTTGGCAGTTGCAAATGCCCTTTAATTATATTGCTGTATTTGTAGCTGCTATTTTAATTATTATCGGAGTAGGCTTAGCGTATATGACGATCCGGTTATTTATAAAAACGGGGCAAGGCACCATAGTACGGTGGAACCCTCCCCGTCGTTTGATCGTAGAAGGACCCTATCGCTATGTTCGTAATCCCATGATCAGC
Source organism: uncultured Chitinophagales bacterium (assembly GCA_964538595.1). Lineage (GTDB taxonomy): Bacteria > Bacteroidota > Bacteroidia > Chitinophagales > CAZIGO01 > CAZIGO01. The sequence goes on from CAZIGO010000011.1 coordinate 20,043, forward strand.
GGTATTATCTTTGTCTTACTCGGTGAAAGTCTGTTATTTATGTCAGTAGGTATTTTGGGGTGGGCAATTTTTTTCTTTATCAGTAATCACTTTTACTTTATCTATTCGGAAGAACCTGACCTGGAAAAACGGTTTGGCGATGAATATCGTCAATACCTGGTGCATGTGCCCCGGTGGTTACCCCGCTGGGATCCTTGGAATAAGAAACAGGGGTAGTTTGATAAATTATCCGGTTGGCAACAAATCGTTATTGTGTCGGGGGCGCTACCTATTGATCGTATTGATAGGAGTAGGGATAGGATGGTCCTGTCAATCCCCTTCCCCCCAAACAGTTCCTTTTAACGATTTTGAAAAGTCGATTGTCAATGCTCCTTATGAAAATCCATTATTACAAGCCCAGGGCAACCCCGTGGATTTTGGTCAACTAACTCAACGTCATGTGCGTCAGGCAGAACAATTGACAGTAAAACGTTGTGATTCATTACGACAATTTATTTACCGGGCTGATGCTGACCATTTTGGTCAGGTGTTAGGACGTTTGGATCTGTTGCTGACACTCCTTCTTCGATTGCGTAATCCGCTGGATTTATTACGATGGAATCATCCCGATACAGCTATCCGTCAACAAGCCCGCCAATCGCTTGAACGATTGAAACAATATAAGCATAACCTCTATCGGGATACTACGCTCTGGCAAGCTGTTAAGGCATTAAAGGGCACCCCGTCTTTAACTCCTTTACAACAAAAATATGTAAGGCATATTCTGCGGAATTTCCAACGGCAGGGAACCGCTTTATCAGCATCAAATCGACAGCAAGTTCAGACGCTTAAGGCTCAAATACAACAGAAAGAAAATCGTTACTTAAATCATTTAGAGCAGTTACATTATCACAATATCACTATCTCTGAATCTACATCTTGCCAGGGGAAAAATAACAATTTACAACGTTATAAAGTCGGTAAAGAAACTTATCGCATTCCTCTTACTCCTTCTGATTTTCGATATGTAGCCACTTATGCCTGTTCCTCTCCTGTTCGGAGAGAGGTGTACCGATCCTTCCAAGAACGGGCAGATCCAGCCAACCTGGCGGTGTTGGATAGTTTACTGTATTTAAGAAATTCGTTAGCCCAATCATTACAGTACGAGGATTTTAGCCATTATGCCTTAGAAGAAACGATGGCGAATGCCCCTGACCGCGTGATTGCTTTCATCGATACTCTCCAAAGAGCGCTCCAACCTAAAAAACGTCGGTGTTATAAATTGCTATTAGCTGAAAAGAAACAGCTGATGGATAAAACCGCGCAAGATGTATATCAATGGGAGGCGCCCTACTTAGTCAATAAATGGAAAGAAAACCAATATACCAATAAGGTTTCTTCCTTGGACCGGTATTTACCTTTGAAACAGGTATGGACAGGGGTGATTGAATTAACGGAAAAAATGTTGGGCCTGTCCATCCAAGAGGTTAAACAGCCTACTGCCTGGCATCCTTCTGTGCGTTCCTTTAAATGTTATGATGTGGCAACCGATTCTTTGATAGGTCGATTTTATTTGGACTTGCGGGAACGGTCT
>CAZIGO010000011.1:21625-26874 GCA_964538595.1 uncultured Chitinophagales bacterium
GCTCATTTTGGTCGATGGACCATGTTTGCCCTTTCCCCCCGTTACCAATACGGTAATGCACCGGAACAACACCCCTCGGCAGTCTTGGTAGGCGATTTGTCTTCTTCTGTTCGTCAACAACCCGTTTTGCTAACGGAACAAGAAGTTCAGAAGCTGACCCATGAGTTCGGGCATATACTCCATTGGTTGTTGGCTCGTTGTGATATCAATTATTATAACAACATTTTTAACTTACCACCAGATTTTATTGATATACCGGCTATTACATTGCAACAAGTAGTAACCCACGAAAAAGTACTCTCTTCTTTTGCTGAACATTATAAAACTGGTAAACCTCCCCCGGATTCTATATTTCAAAAGAGAGAACACCTTCAATCGATCAACCGGACCCTGAGTATTTACCAGCAGTTATTTTACAGCCGCTTGGATGTAGCATTGCATAATAATTATAATCCTCCTACGATTGTGAATAGACAGGGAGAGAAATCTCCTACGGATAGTGTTTGTCATTATTGGTATCGGCATCTTAGTCCTTATGCTGATACCCTTCCACCTTCTTTACAAACTTCTTTCCCTCACTTAGCCCAACGCCCGTCCCGGTATTACCACTACTTATGGTCAAAAGTTTATGCACGGGATATAAGTTCCAGGTTGATAAACGAAGGTCAAATTGATCAGCAAGAGGGGAAACGGTTTCGACACCAGGTTTTAATGGAAAAGGGGGCTAAACAATCTATAAGGAAGTTCTTGGGTCGTTCCCCTCGAGTTCGCTCTTTTGTAAATAGTATAAAAATACCTCACAAGGAAAGTTTCTGAATGCTAAAATTAGTAGTAGGATTAATCGCTGTATAATTTCTGCACACATTCCTGATAATTTACCTATTTTTTGTATAAAGGGCGGGGGTTAGTGCATTTATATTCTTCATTAATTGCTAAAGCTGGAAAGTTATGGCTAACACAACAAAAGATAAAACATTATTGAAAGGAGGAGAGTTTTTGGTTAAGGATACAGACCCCGAAAATGTTTTTATTCCCGAGGATATTGGGGAAGAATCGCAAATGATCCGGGAGATGTGCCAGGAATTTTTGGAGAAGGAAGTGCTGCCTCATCTCGATAAAATTGATAAGCATGAAGATGATATTATGGTGGAGTTACTGGATAAAGCGGGTGAGTTGGGTGTGTTAGGATTATCAATCCCTGAAAAATATAACGGGTATGGTAAAGGATTTAATGATGCGACCATAATGTCGGAAGTGTTTGGCGCGGGGCACTCCTTTCCCGTTTCTTTAATGGCGCATAATGGAATCGGTATACTGCCCATATTGTATTTTGGAACTGAAGAACAAAAGGAGAAGTATCTTCCCAAATTAGCACAAGGCGAATGGAAAGGGGCATATGCGTTGACTGAACCCGATGCAGGATCGGATGCTTTATCTGCAAAATCCAAAGCAGTCCTCAGCGATGACGGGAAACATTACCTACTTAATGGACAGAAGATATGGATTACAAACTCCGGTTTTGCCGATGTTTTTGTGGTATTTGCCAAAGTAGAGGGCGGTGATAAAGAAGGGTTTACCGGTTTTATCGTACAAAGATCGACAGAAGGGTTATCCGTGGGAGAAGAAGAAAATAAAATGGGAATAAAAGGTTCATCGACGCGCCAGGTATTTTTTGAAGATTGTCAAGTGCCCGTAGACAACGTGTTGGGAGAAGTAGGGAAAGGGCATCTTATCGCTTTTAATATTTTAAATATTGGGCGTTTTAAACTGTGTGCCGCAACGGTAGGAGCAGCAAAACGAATAAGTTCTTTATCCGTTCAATATGCTAATGAGCGACAGCAATTCGGTCAATCGATTTCTTCTTTTGGAGCTATACAACATAAGCTGGCCGAACAGGCTATTCGAACGTTTGCTACAGAGTCGGCTCTGTATCGTACGAGTGACCTTATTCATCGTACGGAAGAACGACTTTTGGAAGAAGGGGAAAGCCATGGAGATGCTTTAAAAGGAGCAGCAAAGGAATATGCCGTAGAATGTGCCATTTTAAAAGTGCTGGGATCTGAGGCATTGGATTATGTTGTTGATGAAGGCGTGCAAATATATGGCGGTTATGGTTTTTCAGAAGAATACCCCATGGCCCGGGCTTTCCGAGATGCTCGTATTAACCGCATTTTTGAGGGGACCAATGAAATTAACCGGCTGTTGACGGTTGACATGTTGGTAAAACGAACTATGAAAGGAGAGATTGACTTAATGGGACCGGCCAAAGAAATACAAGATGAATTGATGTCTATACCGGATAGTGATGATGATACTTCGGGTTTATTAGGCGACGAAAAAATCGGTGTCAAAAAAATGAAAAAAGCTGCTTTAATGGTGGCCGGCGCTGCTGTCCAAGAGTTTATGGAAGCATTGGAAGAGGAACAGGAAATTATTATGGGCATCACTGATATGATTATGGAAGTTTATACCGCTGAGTCTGTTCTTTTACGGACGCTTAAATTAGCTCAACAAAATGGCGAAGATAAAGTAGAACAACAAATTGCTATGACTAAAGTGGGCGTGCGAGATGCTATCGACCGCCTATAACTGGTCGAAATACGATTAATGCTTTTGCTACAGGCGATGAACAGCGAATGATGCTGTTAGGTTTAAAGCGATTTACTAAAATAGAACCCGTCAATACCAAAGAATTACGTCGGAACATTGCTGCCCATTTAGTGGAGGCTGACGAATATCCCTTTTAATTTGATATACTTGGAATAATTTTTAATTTTGTTGTGTTCGCTGCTCGGCAGCAGTGACTTTTTATTTTTTAATCAAAAATCTAGTATTTATTATGAAAAAAGTGTTCACAATATTAATTGGTGGAGCTTTCGCTATTTCTGTTGTTAGTTGTGGAGGAAGTGGCAACAAAAAAGAAATGAAAAAACTTCAGTCTAAAGTGGATTCCTTAAAAGATCGTATCTCTTTTGTAAAAGACTCCTTGACCCAAGAATATCAATCGAAGGTGGAGCAATTGCAACAGGAAGTAAAAGAGGCCAAAGCTATGGCTAGTAAAAATCAATCTTCTTCGTCCACTTCTTCCAGTAGTGGTACAACGGCTAAGAAAAAGAAAAAAAGTAGTAGCAAGAAAGGTAAAGTATCATCACGAGGCAGTAAAAAGAAAAAGAAGAAGGGTACTGTAAGCAGCCGTTAAGTGGCAATTAATTGTAAGTAGGTTCTTTTTAATCGGCTACGTCATAAAAAAGGCTTTCCCTTTGAGGGGAAAGCCTTTTTTAGTTTAAAGAAGTATTAGTTTACTGCTTAGCTTATATGATGTGATATAACAACCGTTTATTTCTTAGTTAGTACAGCTGTGCACTCGATACCTGAACCGGTGGTGTCGGTTTCGTATTCAACGGTAACTTTCTTTTGATTATCGCTCAGCGTGCCGGAGCCTTTAATCCAGAATTGTTCATTGCAAAAATATTGCTTGGGTATGGTCAGATCGGTAGTGTCCACTTTAGCTATTACGGTAGGGGCCCCTCCGTTACAAAGGAATTTGCCGAAATTGGTGATCAGTACCTGATCGATGGTGGATGATTTTTTGATCTCACTGGTATAATCTGATGATGCACAATCGTCACTAACATCATAAGTAGCCAGGAATTTTTTACGACTAACGGTTTCACAATTTTTCCCTTCGTAACCGGCATCGCACTCACAATAACAATCGGTGCCCTCATCGGTTGCCGTAGCGGTTCCATGATCACAGGAAACACTGTCACAGGGGCAAAAACAATCATCTCCACTTTTTGTTTCCGTGGGAGTCCCTTTTGTACAGGTTACATCTTCACAAGGATCAGAACTACATCCTTGGAAAACAAATGAAAAACTGAATGCAAAAAGTCCAGCAAACAATAATCCTATTCCTAACTTATTCATTGGATTCTTTTTTAGATTGATAAATAAGTAAAATTTGTTGTCTATAAAGAGCCTACGAATATAAAAAATTAAAATTAAGGATACAACTATTAACTCAACTTTAATAGACTTTTATAGATAAGAGGGGAAAATGAATGAGGGAAAATAGGTAAAACACAAATCCCCCGTCACCGACTTGAATAATGTAATCGGGAAAAGTTGATAAAGAAAGCCCTATAAAGGAGATTTTTACGGTAGCTAAACCGATTCGCTCCCCTTTATTGTGGACTCCTTTAATTACGTACTATTGGTAATGGTGAAACTGATAAGTTTCACCAAGAATGGGATAGTAAGGTTAAATCAGTTATTCTTCTTCTTCAAATTCCTCTTCTGCCAATTCTACATCGACAGCTATAGGACCTCTATCTCCTTCTTCAATATCAAAAGTTACTTTGTCATCTTCTTGGATATCATCAATCAATCCAGAAACATGAACAAAGATATCTTTATCAGTTTCCTCATTAACAATAAAACCATAATTCTTGCGTGTATTAAAAAACTTAACTGTTCCGGTAGGCATAATATTAAAAATTGAAAATTATTGAATTAAAAAATCGTCCGCATAAGGGACGCCCACCACTATTGGATGGGAAAAACCGTGACAAATGTACAACAAATATTTGGATTGTGAAATCATAACAAGGGTTAATTTTCTGGGGAAAGCAATTAATCTTCTATTTCAGTGACTTCAATAGCATTAACTGGGCACGCTTCGGCTGCTAATCGATTTACTTCAAAATCATCTTCCCCTTCAACGATAAGTTCCCAATTTCCTGTTTCATCATTATAAGAGGAATCTATGAGTTGGGCTTTACCGCTGTCTTCATCTTCTTTAAAAAAATCTTCAGCTTCCTGGACACAAGCCAGGGTACCAATGCATGCCTCTTGATCGTATTCAACTTTGTATTTTGCCATATAATCTTTGTTTTTGTTTCTACGAATTTAAAGAAATTATGATTAGAAATAGAAATTGATATGTTAATGGCTTAGAAAGATATATTATTTAATGCTGATATTGACGGACAAGCCCGCGAAATAAAGATAAAACGAGGGAAAGTATTATCCCGAATAAAAGGGCCCAACCAAATCCGCTGACGGTAAAGCCGGGAACGATCTCACTGGCCAATACGACGATAAAAGCATTTATTACTAATAAAAATAAGCCGAAAGTGATTAAGGTGAAAGGAATAGTGAGCATAATGAGGAGTGGCTTGACAAAAGTATTCAATAAACTCAATACACCGGCTACAACTAAGGCTGCAAAAAAGTTGTGTACTGATACA
>CAZIGO010000012.1:0-25097 GCA_964538595.1 uncultured Chitinophagales bacterium
TCCGTCTGCTTCTGCTGCCTCCAAATACTAGCTATAGTACGCAAGGTAGCTAATAAAGTGGAGGTGCTTACAATAACAATATTCTTTTCAAATGCTTCTTTAAATAACTCTTCACTGTTGCGCACCGCTAATCCAAAAGCGGGTTCAATAGGGACAAACATTAATACAAAATCTAGTCCTTCTAATTCATATAAATTTTGATAATTCCGGTTGTATAATGCATCAATATGATCTTTAAATGAGCGAATATGAGCTTTAAGAGCTTTTTGTCGTTCGCTCTCCTCTTCGGTCGAACAGTATCTTTCATATGCTGTTAAGGATACTTTAGCATCAATCACAATATGTTTGTTTTCCGGTAATTTCACTACCACATCAGGCTGTTTATACTTACCTTTCTCATCCTTAAACCGTTCTTGAACAAAATACTCCCGATCTTTTTGCAACCCTGACTTTTCCAGAATGCGCTGTAAAACCACTTCCCCCCAATCCCCTTGTGTTTTTGAGTCTCCTTTTAATGCTTTGGTTAAATTTTGAGCATCTTCATGCATCTGATTATGCACCTCCTTAAGATCTTTGATCTTCTGCATTAATTTACTATTCCGATCCCGCCGCTCTTTATCGGTTTGTTCTATCCGTTGCTGAAAATCTTTAAGCTTCTCTTTCATGGGATCTAATAACTCATGTAAATTTTTCTTGCTATGCTCTTCAAACTCTTCAGTATTTTTCTTTAAAATTTTGTGAGCAATATTTTCAAACTCCTTGGTAAACTTCTCTTGTAAAGTTTCTATCTCATCTTTTTGATTTTCCAGCTTTTCCTCCACATGTCTATAATCTGAACGAAGGGATTGAAGCTTGCCATAGAGCTTTTTCCGTTCTTCCTCTTTCTCATTCAGCTGCTTTTTCAATTCTTCCTTTTCTGATTGGAAAAATTGCACACGATCTTCTAATACGGAGTTTTGCTTCTCAAGTTCTTCGAAATCTGCTTTATCTACCTGTTCTTTAGCCGGCTGGCCCCAATAATACTTCCCCATAAAAAACATGATACCGCCTCCTACTATCAAACCACCTATAAACAACAAAACTTCCATAATCCTATTTTTAATCGCTTACAAAGGAAAGGATACCATTAATATAAGTAAAAGTGCGAAATTTACGGACAGACACAATGCTGACTTTAACACCACTTGACCGGTAGACGGTTGATGACGTCGTGCATTACAACCAAAGAAGGGAGCTTTTTTGGCAAACATCAATAAACCGGCATAAGGGACCATAAAATAGAAGAAAGGGATGGTGAGGCACCAATAAGAAACATGAAATATCTGGTATAATAAGAGCCCGATGATCACTAAGGATACCATATAAAAAAAGCTGATAAAAACGAGAAAAGGACCTGTTTTTGTATCATGGGTCGACCGATAGTTTTTTAATAATAAAAACCCTACTGCTAATGGCCCACCTATTAAAGGGGCTAAAACAAAATGACTTTTTGAATAGGGCTTTATATCTTGTGATGAAACCCACATAAGCTGATGGACAAATTATTCAAGTATCTCCACATCTTAAGCAAAGTAAACCAATTTTCATAACATTACTTGAAAGTAAAAAAATTTGTTTTCCACAAATAGTCCTGTAAGTTTGAGATATAAGACACCAAAGACGAAAAAAAGTGAGCACTATGAAAGATTATTTCCAGGGTGCCCTAATGGGGTGTTTCGTAGGAGATGCACTTGGAATGCCAGTAGAGGGTCAAAGCGCTGATAACATCAAATCTACTTATGGGCGATTAGATCAAATGCAACATGCACGAATGGGGCGGGGAACTTATACGGATGATACTCAAATGATGATTGGTGTTGCTGAATCACTTATCGCCAACAAAGGATTTAATGGTCAACATATGGCCCAAACATTTTGGGAAAACTTCGACATAAAGAGAGGATATGGAACCGGGACAGTAAAAGCCATGATGCGCATAAACAAAGGTGTCAACTGGAAAAATGCCGGAGAAGAAATATTCCCGGGTGGGTCTTTTGGTAACGGAGCGGCCATGCGAGTAGCCCCTATCTGTCTTTTATACCACCAAAACCCTAACCAACTCAGAAAGCGAGCGGAAGAAAGTGCTCATATTACCCACCAACATCCCTTAGGGAAAGAAGGAGCCGTGTTACAAGCGTATGCCGTAAGTTTAGCCTTACGCCAGAAACAGGTTGAACCTTTTTCTTTTTTAGAATCTTTGCAAACTTTTACTGGTCAAAAAGATTATCAAAACCAACTCAAAAAAGTGGGTAAACTGCTACAACAAGAAGTCACTCCTCCTGATGTAGCTGAAGCCTTAGGGAATAGCTCAAAAAGTGTGGAATCAGTACCTACCGCCATATTCACATTTCTCCAATTTACTGATCAATTGGAAGAAGCCATCGTACATGCCATACATATAGGAGGAGACACGGACACAATTGGTGCGATGGCCGGAGCTATTGCCGGGGCCTACAAGGGTTACAGTTATTTCCCCCAAAAATGGACCAAACCTTTAGAAAACGGAGAAAAAGGGAAAGAGTATATTTTACAGACAGGGGAAAAACTTTATAATATTCATCAATCAAAATTCCGAAATACTTCTTCCAACTAAAGTTATTCTCACTTATAATATTTTATTATCATACATATTTGATGTTAATGACGAGACAACAATAAATTTATCCTTATGGCCCATATAGGTATTCTTGGAACAGGCGATGTGGGACAAGCTATTGCTCATGATTTAGCCTCCTCTCATTCTCTGACCGCTATTGATATCAACTCTACGGCTTTACAAGATTTAAAAAAAACAACTCCCTCTATCTCTACCATCAAAGCTGATTTGAATAAACAGAAAAAAGAGTTTCCAACTCTTCTCAAAGATTGTGATTTAGTTATCAATGCCGTACCCGGCTCTATAGGTTTCCCTTTACTACAGTCAGTTATCAAAGCAAACAAGGATGTAATAGATATTTCTTTTTTCGCTGAAAACCCCTTTTCTTTACAGTCAATGGCCTTAGAGCGTGGGGTAAGTGCTATAATTGATGCAGGTATCGCCCCAGGATTGAACAACTTGATTTTGGGCCATCATTACCGTAAAAATGATCTTCATTCCTTTCGAACCTACGTAGGTGGATTACCCGTTCACCCCAAAGGCCCTTTCCAATACAAAGCGCCCTTTTCACCGACCGACGTTATAGAAGAGTATTTAAGAAAAGTGCGATTAATAAAAGATGGAAATATTACTACTTATCCTGCCCTATCTGAACCGGAGCAAATAGAACTCCCTAACATAGGCACTTTAGAAGCTTTTAACACAGATGGTCTGCGTACCCTTATCGATACGTTTCCCCTTTCCTATATGCAAGAAAAAACATTACGTTACCCCGGACATCGACAACTCATCCAATCTTTAAAGAAAAGCGGCTTTTTTGACCAAAAATCGATAACCGCTAACGGAAAGAGCTTTTCAGCTAAAGCAGCTACCACAGAAATATTAAAAAAAGAATGGGAATTAGGCGAAGCGGAAAAAGAATTCACCGTTATGCAAGTAGAGCTACTTACAAAAACAAACGAGCGTATAGTGTATTATATTTATGATGAATATGACTCTTCAACAAATATCACTTCAATGGCCCGTACGACGGGTTATACTTGCTGTGCATTAGTACAACTTTTCACCAAAGGGGCACTACCGCAAAAAGGTGTTATCCCTCCTGAGTATATCGGATTGCAGGAAGAAGCCCTTTCTTTTGTTTTTAATTATTTACAAGAGAGGGGGATACACATAGAGAAAAACTCCAATAGAGAAGAATAAAGAGATTAATTTCTTCAGCTATTTGCCCAATATTCAACGATTTTACCGCCCAATAAATGACAACACTTTCATTCTAATTCAATCAATAATTGCTTTTTCTCGACTGCCTCTTCTTCATTTACTGAAATTTTACTGACTACTCCATCATCGGGAGCTTTGATCACATTTTCCATTTTCATAGCTTCAAGGACAAGTAACTTTTCATCCTTCTGAATCTCTTGACCTTCCTTCACATGAATGCTCAGCACCTTTCCCGGCATCGGCGCTTCCACCTGGTCAATTTTAGCCCCTTCCATCTCTTCCATACCGAGTTCTTCTAATAACAGATCATACCGGTCTGCAACCTTAACTTCATACTCTCGTCCATTCACTAATATTAAAAAACTTTTTTCTTCACTATCAAAGTCAATTATCTCGGCATTATAAGATTTCTTACCTTTAAGCAAATGGTAAGTTTCCTTTCCAATTTCCGCTATATCCAAAGGGAAATATTGGTCATCGATCAACAATTTTTTATTATTAATCTTAATCTCAAACTCGTATTTATTATTCACTTCTGTTTTTAGCATAGGAATGTAAAGATAACAATTTTGAAAAATTTACCGTATCTTGCACTGTTTTTTCATTTTAAAAGACCAGTAATGTTACGTAAACCTATAATTTTACCCTTCGTTCTATTAGGGTTTATGTTCAGCCAATGTAACTTAACCCAAAAAAGTAGTCAATCTACCTCTACCACTGCTACAACAGCTACCCAGGACACCGTTACCATCACCCCTTCTCAATCTCAAAATTATCCTTACCGTCCCTCCCATACGCGCATAAATGACTTGTTGCACACTAAATTAAAACTATCTTTTAATTGGCAAAAACAATACGTTTACGGAGAAGCCACACTGACCTTTAGCCCTTATTTTTATCCTACTGACAGTCTCACTCTTGACGCAAAAGGCTTCGACATAAACGCTATAGAGCTTATTCAAAATGATACCCAACGTACTGCCTTACCCTATACTTATGCTGACAGCATGCAATTAAAAATCGATCTACCTCATACTTATAAACAGCGCGACACCTACCAAGTATATATTGATTATACAGCTAAACCTAACCAAATACCAAAACGTAAAGGAGGAATGGGGGAAGCTATATCAAATGATAAAGGGTTATATTTTATCAATCCCACAGGGGAAGACACCAGTAAACCCCGTCAGATTTGGACTCAAGGTGAAACAGAATATTCTTCCTGCTGGTTTCCCACCATTGATAAACCTAACGAAAAAACTACTCAAGAGATTTATCTTACCGTTGATCAACAATTCGAGACCCTTTCCAATGGGAAATTTGTTTATTCAGCCGTCAATGAAGATGGTACTCGCACTGATTACTGGAAACAAGAGAAACCTCACGCTCCTTACTTATTTATGATCGCTGTAGGAAATTATGCTATTGTCAAAGATCAATGGCATGATAAAAACGTTCATTACTACGTAGAGCCAGAGTATAAGGAGGATGCTCGTGCCGTATTCGGTAACACACCGGCCATGATTGAATATTTTTCAGATACATTAGGATTTCCTTATCCATGGGCGAAATATCACCAGGTGGTAGTGCGGGATTTTGTAGCAGGAGCTATGGAAAATACGTCAGCAACAATCATGATGGAACAAGTTCAAAGCACTCGAAAAGAAATGATCGACCGGACATGGGACGGCATCATTGCCCATGAATTGATTCATCATTGGTTTGGCGATTTAGTTACCTGTGAATCATGGTCTCAATTAGCTTTAAATGAAGCTTTTGCCAATTACGGCGAGTATTTGTGGTTCGAACATTATTACGGGAAGGATTGGGCCGGCTATGAAGATTATAAAGAAACCCAAGGTTACCTGCGTGAAGCCAAACAAAAGCAAAAACCGCTGATTCGATATCATTACAAACACCGCGAGTCTGTCTTTGATGCTCATAGTTATAATAAAGGCGGGCGTATATTACATATGCTTCGCCATCACGTTGGCGACCGGGCTTTTTTCCGCTCCTTAGAACACTATTTAAAAGAAAATACTTATGAGCCCGTTGAAGTGGCCGACTTGCGATTGGCATTTGAAGAAGTTACCGGCCGAGATATGAAGCCCTTTTTTGATCAATGGTTTCACCAACCTGGCCACCCGGAACTGACCATAAAGTACAACTACAATGATTCCCTGAACCAAGCCAGCGTATACCTAACCCAACAGCCCAGCACTAAAAAAGCTGATATTTTTAAATTACCCCTGGCTATTGATGTTTATACCTCCCCTACCCCTGAACGCCATCATATAGTTTTTGATCAGAAAAAAGACACCTTTCACTTTCAAACCAGTAGCCAGCCTCATCTTATCAATGTCGATGCAGAAAAGGTGTTACTTTATGAAAAAAACGATCAAAAGTCTACGTCAAATTATATTTATCAATATAAGCATGCGCCTCTATTTATGGACGGACTTGAAGCCATACAACACTGCAAAGAAGTACAAAATTCTAATAAATCTGCAAAAAAAATGTTGCTTCAAGCTTTTAACGATCCCTTCTGGGCCCTTCGTCAAAAAGCAATCGAAAATTACAGCTTTCAAGACTCTTTGTTTTTACAACGAGCCCGAAAAAAATTAACTCACCTCGCCCAAAACGACCCTCAATCAAAAGTTCGGGCCAGTGCTTTATCTAAATTATCACAGGTAGCTACCTCTTCCCATGCTTCCATTTACAAATCTGCTCTTCAGGATAGCTCTCAGCTGGTTACAGGCAGGGCTTTATCAGGGCTAGCTAATATTGACTCTACAGCAGCTCTTAAAATCGCCGACCAATATAAAGATATTGATAATTCCAATATACGACTCACCATATTAGGGTTATATGCCTCCAATGGAGACAAAAAGTATCATGAATACTTTAAGAAAAGTTTCCTGCAAATGGAGGGCGGTTTTACATTATACGCGATTATTAGTTTGTACCAGCAATATTTACTGAACTTAGATGAATTGGATACAATGAAAGAGGGAGTAGACCGGATAGCTCAATATACGAAGCAAGCCAATACAAAATGGGTACATTCAGCTGGTATTTCTGCTATTAACAATATTAAAAGTCATTTATCCAATAAGCAGAAACAAATGGAGGAGGAATTAGACCAATTAAACGAAGATTCCCCTGATTATCACCACCTGCAACAAGAGATCAAAAGGGTAAAAGAAACCCAATCAGCAGTGAATAATACACTTGACAAGCTCAAAAGTTAAGAAAGAGAGATCAAGCGTCAAAAGCTTGCAAATCTACTAATTTTTTATAGGCTCCTTCAGCTTCCATCAAGGAGTTATGATCTCCTTTCTCTACTACCTGCCCTCCTTCTAAAACCACTATTTTATCAGCATTTTGAATGGTCGACAAACGGTGAGCAATCACTATAGAGGTTCGATTTTTCATCAGGTCAGTCAAAGCCTTTTGCACAAGTTTCTCGGATTTGGTGTCTAATGAAGAAGTAGCTTCATCCAAAATTAACACGGGAGGGTTTTTCAAGATGGCACGAGCAATAGCCAGCCGTTGCCGTTGTCCTCCGCTTAGCTTGGCTCCCTGATCACCAATATTTGTATCATATTCCCGGGGAAACTGTACAATAAATCGATGGGCATTGGCTACCTTAGCTGCTCGTTGCACGGCTTCTTTGGACGCATCAGGTTGTCCAAAAGCAATATTATTAAAAATAGTATCATTAAACAATATAGATTCTTGCGTGACCATGCCCATTAACTGTCGCAAGTCCTGCAATTTATACTTACGAATATCTATTCCATCAAGTAAGATTTCTCCTTTTTCAGGATCATGATAGCGGGGAATCAAATCAATCAAAGTTGATTTGCCAGCTCCCGAAGGTCCTACAATAGCAAAGGTTTCTCCCTTTTCGATTGAAAGGTTTATGTCTTTCAATACCGGCTGCCCTTTTTCATAACTAAAGCTTACATGACTAAACTCAATACCCTCAGATATATTTTGCAGCGATTTTGCATTGGGTATATCATGTATAGTGAGAGGTTTGTCTAAAATAGCTTCAATACGTTCTACCGAAGCTAACCCGCGCTGTACCTTATAATAGGCATTCGAAAAAGATTTGGCCGGAGAAATTAATTGAGAGAAAATTAAAATAAAGCCAATAAAGTTCTCCGGCGCCAACGCAATGTTATCTTGTAATACCAAGCGTCCTCCAAAATATAGCACTGCCACAACTACTGATATACCTAAAAACTCAGATAAAGGAGAAGACAGGTCTCTTCGACGTAAAATACTAACCATCAATTGATAATGACGGTCATTTTCCCGCTGAAACTTTTTGTATTGATAGCCAATAGCATTAAACACCTTAATAATACGTTGCCCCACGATAGTCTCATCCAACATTGATAATAAAACACCTAATTGTTCTTGCCCCTGTGTCGAAGTTTTCTTTAAGGTTTTACCGATGCGCCCCACAATCAATCCCGTTAACGGTAACATTATTAAAACAAATAAAGTGAGGAGAGGACTCATATAGATCATTATGGCCAAGTAAGTGACCAGCGTAATGGGATTACGGATAATACCCTCCAACATACTCATTATAGAAACTTCGATTTCCTGTACATCAGAAGTGGCACGGGTCATCAAATCTCCTTTACGGTTTTCAGTAAAGTAAGCGACCGGTAAGTGGAGCACTTTATGATAGACCTCATTACGAATATCCCGTACTACACCATTACGAACAACGGCCATCATGATACGGGTCAGATAAATAAAAAAGTTTTTTAAAAAGAACACTATGATCACCAACACACATATAAACAAAAGTCCTTTTAATTTGCCATAGTCAATGATCACCTCCCCCAATCGATAATTAAAGTAATCCACCATACTATCCATTGACCAATCTAATGTCGGTGGTTCTTTACGAACCAACTTCTTTTGATTAAATAACAATCGTAAAAAGGGGATCACCATAGTCAGCGAGATAGCAGAAAAGAAAACCGAAAATATACTCGCCCCTATACTTATAAACAAATAGTTCCAATAATTACGTATATATTTAAGAATTTGGAATAGGCTACGCATACAAGAGGTTTACACAAATTTACAAATAATTTTATCGTCCTGAGTGTACTCATTACATCCCTCCCGCCTCTTTTCCCGGTTATGCAATCGATCTTTTGTTCTTGTATTATTAGAAGTATGCCTTTTAATTCACCAACTATTCCAATATATTTGTTGTATTGTCTTACCGCTAAACCCTTCCATTTATGCAACCTGAAAACAGACGCCAGAAGCAAGTGGGTGAAGAGTTAAAAAAAGCGATGAGTAAAATTTTCCAGCGTAAAGGCCATCGAATGTACGGGAAGGCATTAGTTACCATAACCAAGGTATACGTGACGAAAGATTTTTCCATTGCTCGCTTTTATCTCAGCATATATAATGTTCCAGATAAGTCTACCATTTTGGATAATATAAAAGCTAACAGTAAAGCACTGCGAAAACTATTAGCTCAAAAAATACGTCACCAAATTCGACGGATACCGGAAGTAGAGTTTTATTTAGACGACAGCTTAGATAAAGTTTTCCGTTTAGAAAAAATCTTTAAACAAATCCGCGAAGAAGAACAGCGAGATGAAGAGGATAACTCATAGAGTAACATAATATTGTAAAGATGCGCTTACCGATATATGTTGCTCGCCGCTACTTCCTTTCAAAGGATAATACCAATGCTATAAATATTATGTCCATCGTTTCCATGGTGGGCATGGCTATTGGTACGATGGCCTTGATCGTAGTACTTTCCGTGTTCAATGGTTTCGAATCATTAGTCGTTTCCTTATATGGTTCCTTTTACCCTGACATCTCTATTATACCCAAAAAGGGGAAAGTATTTACCCCGGACTCCCAACGTTTAGAAAAGGCAGTAGACCTACGAGGAGTAGCACATTATTCTAAAACTATTGAACAAAAAGCTCTTCTAAAACATAAAGATCAACAATATATCGGAACGATTAAAGGGGTTGATGAGAACTATCAACATATAAATGAAGTATCTCAATACTTAATACGGGGGAAATACCAATTAAAAAAGGGAAACAAAAATTTTACTGTATTAGGCAGTGGTGTAGAAACGCGTTTAGGAGTTAATATAGACAATACTTTTCAACCCATTCATGTGTATTTGCCCAAACGTAAGAAAACAGCTTCTTTCATGCCTCAACAGGCCTTTAATCAAGAATCTATATTTGCCTCTGGGGTTTTTTCTATTCAACAAGAATTTGATCTGAAGTATGCTATTGTTCCGTTAAGTTTTGCATTGGATTTGCTTAATTATAAAAACAAAGTGAGTGCCATAGAGATAGCACTTACTACTGATAGTGACCTGCAAAAAGTAGAAGAGAAATTACAACAAATTTATGGGGGAGCTTTTAAAGTAGAAAATCGTTTTGAACAAAATAAGTTTCTCTATCGAATTATGGAATCAGAACGGTGGGCCGTCTACAGTATCTTAACATTTATTCTACTACTATTAGCCTTTAATATTATCGGTTCATTAACAATGTTAGTTATCGAGAAACAGGGAGATATTGCTATTTTAAAAAGCATGGGGGCCAGCAACCAGCTGATCCGCCGTATATTTTTGGTAGAGGGTTTGATCATTTCCGGTGTAGGTAGTATCATAGGAGCCTTATTAGCTATCGGGTTATGTCTGTTGCAAGAATATGGAGAAATTTTAAAAATTGCAGGGAGTGGCACCTTTGTTATAGAGGCCTATCCAGTAGAAATGCAAATTTTCGATTTCTTTATTGTTTTCGTGACCGTGTTTGGAATAAGCATACTAGCAGCCTGGTACCCTGCTCGTCGAGCAGCGCTTCAATCCAATAAGCTCAAACAAACTTAAACTTAAAACTGGGGACAATTTATAGTAGCGGCTCGAATTTCTCGAGAGCAGGGATGTTGATAAGTCAATGAAAACTCTAATCCCCCTACGGTTCCACTTCGAGCCACTCCTTGTAAAGGAGAAATTGTAATATCATAACTGCCCCCCACTTTAAAATTTTTGTAGCTCAAACCAGCCAATACAATTATCGCATCCCTGTTACCAGCATAACGAAACCATCCCCCTAAACTAAAAGTGGCTTTAGTATTGGTATTACTTGGGAACCCATATTCTAATGAAGACCCGAGATTTAATTCTTTTGTTCCCCCTTGGTACATAAAAACAATATTCGGAATAAAGTTGAGATGCCGCCTATACTGAATCCGGCTTCCTCCATGTATTACATAGCGACGAGGCAATCGATTTTCCGTATTCAAAAAACTAAATCCCGGTTTGGTAGTATGATAAAGTGCCATCCCTGCAAATCCACTCACCTCAGAAGTAAACGCTCCATTCCAATAAACTCCGGCATTCATATCAAAGTAAGCTACCTTCGTATTGTCCAGATCTTCCCCATCGGGCAAATTTCTATTAAATCCCTGATTTCCAAATTGTTGGGGAAATATTAGATTGACATAATCAATACTTCGTTGTGCATACCCCAATTGTATGCCTGCTCCTACTTGATGTTCTTCACTAAGCTTATTATGATAAGCTATAGAAGGCATAAAATTAGTAATAGTTAATCCCGCATCCCCTGACTTGTCTGTATAAAAACGCCCTCCGACCCCCACAAAATCTTTCCCCCATATTTTATTTTGCAAAATCTTAGCATCACCACTTGCCGAAAAAGTTACATAAGGAGCAGTATAGGTACGCCATTGATTACGATACATAAGGTTGACACGATAACAACCCTGTATTACGCCGGTCATAGCAGGGTTTAAGTTGAGGGGAGAAGCATAAAACTGAGAAAAATGTATATCTTGGGCATAGCTGAATTGAGGACATATATTTAAAACACTCCATGTAATGAGCAGGGAGTATATTATGTATGACTTAAAGTAACTCATATCCCCCATTTTGATAGAGAAAAAGAAGCTTCCGAAAATTACTACCTGAATTTATCCGCCCTCCTTATCACAAACTGTTAAAAACGAGGACAAGCCATTTGCTGGGATTCTATAAGTTTTTGACAGGGATGCTCGTAGGTCAAAGAAAATTCTATAGCTCCCACACTGTTATTTTGAGGAACAGTTTGGAGGGGTGATACAGTAATATCATAGCTAGCCCCAAATTTAAAATTTTGATAATCTACCCCGGCTACCAGTATAAGAGCATCACCATTACCGGAATAACGGAACCATGAGCCCAAACTAAACGTAGAAATAGGGGTTTTGTTATTT
The DNA here is from genome assembly GCA_964538595.1 of uncultured Chitinophagales bacterium. Classification (GTDB taxonomy): domain Bacteria; phylum Bacteroidota; class Bacteroidia; order Chitinophagales; family CAZIGO01; genus CAZIGO01. The sequence continues at coordinate 12,158 of CAZIGO010000012.1, forward strand.
GGGAACCCATACTCTACTGATCCACCTATGTTAACCTCTTTAGCCCCACCTTGATACATGAAGACAAAGTTGGGGACAAAACTAAAATTCTCCTTATAAAGGATACGGCTTCCGCCATGCAACAAATAGCGACGATCAAGCCTATTTTCCTGACCTAAAAACATTTCTTTTGGATGAGTAATGTGAAATATAGCTCCCCCTCCAAAACCACTTATCCGATCAGTAAACCTCCCACTCCAAAAGATACCGGTCTGCATATCAAAATAGCTTATATCTGTATTTTCTAAGTCTTCGCCACTGGGCAAATTTTTGTTAAAAGCGTCCTGTCCATATTGTTGGGGAAATAATAACTCGCTATTATCCAACCCTTTTTGCACATAGCCCAATTGTAAGCCTCCCCCTAATTGATGATTTTCCGTTAATTTTTTGTGGTAAGCGCCTGACAGCATAATGTCTGTAATGTTAAACCCCGCATCTCCTGATTTATCATTATAAAATCGAAGGCCGGCACCAACAAAATCACCTCCTAATAACTTATTTTGTAGAAGTTTTGCATCGCCGGTAGCCGATAAAGTAACGTATGGATTGGTATAACCACTCCATTGGTTACGATACATTACATTCCCCCGATAACACCCCTGCATAAGTCCTGTCATAGCAGGGTTTAGATTAAGAGGGGAAGCGTAAAACTGAGAAAAATGTATATCTTGGGATTTAAGAGTATACCCACCTCCTAATGCTAAAATTAGCGTTATAATGATATATTTTTTTATGCGAGCCATAAGGGGTTATCGAATTAATGTAATATTACCTTTTAAAGTCTTTTTTTCCTCTTTTTGCGTTTCATTTTTGATAACAATAGCCTGGATATAGTATACATAGGTGCCGATCGGTTGAGGTTTGCCATTTTGGTTGGTCCCATCCCAACCTTCCTGAGGATCATTAGTCTGGAAAACTAATTCCCCCCATCGATTATATACTCTATATTCGTACTCCACTACATTACCTCCTCTCGGGCGAATTTCTTCATTTACGCCATCCCCATTAGGGGTAAAAGCGTTAGGCATTTCAAAAGGAGGATAGACTACTTTTACTTGGACGGAATCACTACTTTCACATCCATGGTTATCCCTTGTATATAAGGTATAAGTAGTAGTCTGTTCCGGGTCAGCCATAGGCATCAAGCAATTTGTACAAGTGAGGTTCTGGTCAGGTTGCCAATTGAATTTAGTGCCACGAATAACAGAGGCATTTAATAAGGCACTTTCATTTATCCGTATAGTAGTATCCCTACCTGCAAAAACTTCAGGAAGAGGACGAACCCGTAACGTAGTCGAATCCACATTCCTACATCCCATACTATCCAATGCCTTTACAAAATAAGTGATCTGTTGGGTGGAATTGGTGGAGTTTTCTACTTTAATATTCGTAAAAGAGGAATCTAAGTGGCTTGTATTATATGAGGGAGACCAAGTATAGTCATAACTTTGATTGTCCGTGGCATTCAATTGTATCACACTTCCACTACATAGCAGGGTGTCTGCCGGTTTACTATTCAGCTGGGGGCGGGGATAAACGGTCAAATCAAATGAGTCCGTATTTCTACATACCCCAAGCGTATCTATTGCTTGAACCTGATAACTATATGTATGAGGAGAATTATCCGTGTTTACTAAATTAACATTAGGTTCAGCAATATTAGTATCACTCAATCCCAAGGAGGGATACCAATGATAGTTATATATATTAGTATCAGGAAGAATGGCTATGTCCAATGTATCATAAGTACATAAAAATGTATCTTGCTGTGCTTGAACCCGGGGAATCGGTAAAACATTTACGCGAGCCTGAGTAGTATCCCGACAACCATTATCATTTAAATAAACCTCGTAAGTAATGTCATTAGAAACAGAAACATTAGGTTGATCACTGAAAGGATCATCGAGGCCGGTCGTTGGTGACCAGAACATATCCAGAGAATCGGTAGACGCTAAGGGGCAAATCGTCAATTGAATGTTAGGCCGACGTTTCATTGACGTAGGATTACTTAACGAACAACCTTTCCCCGATCCTTCATCTTTGAGTACAGAATTAAAGCCCGTTAATGTATAATTGACCGGGTCGCTATTAGTACTACTGTTATTATCATAACATATTTCCACGATCAAATTGGAATTCCCATCCCAATTATAAGGGGTAGTTAATCGATAAGTATTCCATCCACTACTTGTACCATAAGAAGTAGGTCCAAAAACTTCCGCTAACCCTTCCTGGAAATTATCCTTTAAGCTGTTGGCAGCTGTACAACCCATCTTAATAGTAAAATTTCTGTAATCAATAAGGCTATTTTGGCTTGCTATTTTAAACCCTATTTCTTTAATAGTACCCGCTGTTAGCCCAGCACTTTTTAATTCAGATTGTCGATACAGAATTTGAATACGACTGTCTTGCCGTTTACCATCAAATGGAGTAGCCGTATTTGTAGAGTTTGTTCCCGATCCTACCTTATGTTGCCGGGTACTATCTGTTGCGCATCCGGCTTGTTGCGTACCACATACCCACGGTTTGTCTCCCACTAAAAATTGAGCCGTATCTCCTTGACATAAGCGTAAAGGATCCGGTTGAACTTGACCATTGGGTTTTGTCCCTTTGACCTCTACTGCCACCGTATCCTCAACAGTACAACCTGAATCCGAAGTTATAGAGACACTATAGGCTTGACTGCGAGTGGCCGACAATATCGGATTAGGTATAGAATCTTGAGACAATCCCCAAGAGGGCTCCCAATTATAGATAAAAGGGGATTGATTAGCAGGAGTTACTAAAGTTTGAAAGGGGACCGTAGACAATTTACATACTGAAGTATCAAAGAAGGCTGTATCTTGTGGGAAACTACTTACTTTTATATCCGGCACTTTACGAACCGTTACTGTATCACTATTCCGGCAAGCATTACTCAAACTACTTTGGACAATATAATCGGTAGTGGTGTCGGGGGCAGCTTTAGGATCTGCACAATTAGTACAACTTAACCCCGCTGCTGGACTCCAAGTAAAGGAATCCCCTCCTTTTACTAGTAATTGTATAGAGTCTTCAGCATCACAATAAGAGTCGAAAGTGGGGAAGGCTTTTGTTCCCCTGAATACATTAACATAAAAAGTAGAGTAATTAATGCCGGGTATTGCACAAGAAGAATCGGATACTTTTACAACAAATGAATAATTACCGGTATCGGTAACCGTGGGGGACCATTTAAAATCCACTTTTAACGGATTCTCCCCACTTTTAATAATATTAGCCCCGGGCGGTAATGCAGAAGATATGTTAGAAGACAGATATAATGTGTCAGCAGTATCCAGATCACTAAATGAAAAATCAAATGACAGGGTATCTCCTGGACAAACATCGAATCGCTTCGAAGAGGATGTATTTGAACATTTACCTCCCCCTCCACTGGAGGTATCACGTTGAATACCACCATCTACATTGTAAACACTGTCAAATTGAGGTTGATTGTTCGTACAGTTTTCCACTATAATCTGCATCTCTCTAATACTTTCGTCTACTTTTACAGAATCTCGCCACTGTTCCACCAAGAAAGCTATCACAAACTGTCCTTGTTGGGAGGGAGTAAAACACATTTCTCCTGTCACTTGATCTAAACAGAAAGTACCACCGGTCGGTAACGGCTCAAGCGTATCATAGGGAGAGGAATAATCGATAGGGGAAGAAGGATCTTCCTTTGGACGGATGATAGTATAGCTCAACGAATCTCCATCGGGATCGACGGTCCCCGGGTTATAACAAAACCGCTGATTCCTGCAAATATAAGGGGTAGGCAAAGTATTAAAGTCCGGAGCACTGTTATAACAATCTCCCGACGCATTATCTAAGGTAGTATAAAAATACTGCGAGCCGGTAGAAGTCAAATTATCGATATCAGAGTTTCTACAACAACCGCTCCAACTGATTTTCCAGTCCGAACAAAAGGGGCTACTCGGGGCTAAATTGCAAATATTAATTGTGTCACTATATACATGAATTTCGGTACCAGCATAGGTTCCCCCTTCACAGGTACTTGAAACGGAACTACAAAGTTGTGATACATCTACCCCCGATTTAACGGCCACCTTCGGCAAGGTATAATTAAACGACCCACAAGAAGAGGAGAAAGAAATATCAGCATCTGCAGGGGCTGAAACACCATCGCAGTCTCTATACAAACGAATAGTAATTTCATAGCGGCAACTGTCTATACAATTATAGAAAATATCAGCAGCCATTAAGTGAGAAGCCGACGATTGTTGTGGTAAACACAAAATGCCGATCAATGCAATAATTATTACACCCAGTATTTTTTTGTTAAACATCATATCTTCGCTTTTCATGAAGTAAACTAAAAGCACTATTACCTACCATTCTCCTCTTAGTTAACACATTATGGTTATGGGTTATCTCTTGTATTATTTATTATTAGCTTTTTCACTTTACTGATTCCTTTATCGATTAATTTGACAAAGTAAACGCCGGTCTTAAGTTGTGAGGTCTCAACTGAGACTACTTGTCCCTCCTTTTGTCTCGCTATTTCTTTTTCATACACTTTTTCCCCTAAGGTATTTGTGATAACCAAACGAAGCGGCTCTCTTTTATCTGTAAATTCAGAAAGAGAGAGCTTAAAATTACCAGACGAAGAGGCCGGATTTGGATAGATCGTAAAATTCAGTGAAGGCTTTTTTTCTACAATTCCTGTATTTTGGGGTTCATTAATTGTGATCGTTTTATATATCGTATCCCTACTACATTTCCCCTTGACAGCTAATTGTATGTTATAGGTGCCCCCTGTATCATATATATGTAAATAGGGTTGTTTTTCCTCTGCCGTATATCCATCCCCAAAATTCCAATAAAAACTGTCAGCATGGGTAGTATTATTTTGAATATTGACAGTAAGATTTGAACGATCAGTACTGAATTGAGCCTCAGGATCTTTATAATTAATTACTTTCACACTATCCCGCATTGTGCCACAACGTGTAACATACGTAAACACATAGTTACCGGGTCGTTTTACGAGATGCCGGGCAGTAGTATCGCCGTTCGACCATCGAAACGCGCCCTCTTTTAAAGACTTCCCTATCATGATCGATTCTGAGGGACATTTCTTCCGATCTTCCCCTAATTGAAAGCTTGAAGGAGTGTAAAACTCATCCGCTCCTATATCCGGCTTCTCCTCTCGTATTTCTCCATCTATATCCTGCTTCACTGTATCCAACTCTTTAGCCGCTCTATCCAAGGAGTCTTGACAAGTATGTAAATCATCCGGGTTATAATACCCCGGTGATATGGACATTCCGTTATTATCAAACCCGGTAGCCGACTGCCAGTTTGCTAAAGTCGACTGATCGCCCCCCGCATAACCAACATTTCCATCCGGTACATAAATATTATTATAATCACTTTGCACAATGCCTCCCCCCTCATATATTCCATAACCAGGTCCATCATTATATATGTTATTATTATAAATTTTTAAGTTATCATTAGAATAATCATCATGTATTGCCGTTGAGGAGGCATTCTGACTTTCTATATAAAAGCTATTATTGGCCAACATCAGCTGATCTACATCGTTTAATACAATTCCCTTTGCTATGGAAGCACCGGAATCCCCTACATGCACTTGGTTATTTATAAAAAAGGCCGCTGTACCAAACATATCATTGATATAAAAGCCATTGCCGGCATAGCTCCCGGCTTTCAATATATTTCCTCGAATATCCAGGACTCCATACATATCGCTGAAGTAAAACCGATCAGGCATGGAAGCAGCATTATTTGTTTCATAGATATTCCCTTCTAATGTTAAGTTTTCATGATAATAGAAATAACCACCATAATAATATTGGTCTTTAAAATGGTTATCAATGATCTGTGTGCCGGTTATATAGTTGCTATAATCTCCATACATATAAAACCCATAGCTCCCTCCTTCAATAGAGTTATCAATAAATTTGTTTTGCTGAACACTGTTCCCATCCACAAAAATCACTGCTTTCTCATCGCCTGTGCTGGTAGTAGATATATCCCCACGTAATACACTATTTTTCACAATATTATAATTGGCTTGGCCGGCAAAGGTCAATACGCGGGTATAGGATCCACCACTAGTATTTGCAATTGTCAGGTTTTTAAACTGATAATGTTCGGCTTTCTTAAACAGGAGGGTGTAATTATTACTAAAGCCACTGTTATCATAAAACAATACAGTGGAATTGGGGTCCCCATTCTTAGAACGGAATATAACTGGATTACTCACTGAAGCTCCTTGAAATGGTTGTAAGACGAGTTGTTCGTTGAACACCGAGTCCACTACTTCAAAAATGACAGTATCGCATACCCCCGATTTTTGCAATGTTTGATGAGCATCATTAAAGCTGTTAAAATCTTTATCCGGCCCGCCTCCTATTTGATAAACGCCATGTAATGAGTTCGGAGAATAACCGTTTATACTATCATTAAAAGCTAATGTATCGTCATTTAAATTTACCCAAGCATCGATGACATGTAACGACTGCCCTCCTACCTTGATATATTCATCAAATGTAACCTGAATCGAATCAGTAGGGCTATTGGTGAGTTGACTATAAGGAGTCAGCACCGTATTGATAGTATCCCAAACGGCTGTTTTATTATCCAGCTGATAAGCCACCGGCAGTGAAAAGATCGTATCGGTACCATAATTGGATACAGTAATAGTTACATTTTGAGAATCGGGATGAGTACATGTTTGAGCCGGTGTGTCAATACTCACGATACCCGCGTCTTGAGGAACAGGAGGTGGAGCAATAAGCACCGAATAATCTTCAGTCTCACCATAATTAAATTGAGTGCAAGACTGAGTGCCTAACATTGTAGAATAGTATCTTCCCCTTACCCGCAGCCGGGTTTCCCCTACTTTGGCTGAACTCGGAATGACCACTTGACCGGTAAAGGTGGTAGGGGAAGCGGCCACTGATGTAGTAAGGTATACAGCTTCTGAAGCACTAAAAACCCCATCTTGATCAAAGTCGATCCAAACTCCAAATCCTTGTGGAAAAGTGGATGATGAAGTACCCACTGTAATAGAGAGTGTATCCCCTTTACGGACTGTTGTAGATTTATTTGTAAAATCTGCATACCCCCCGCTTCCTCCCGGACAATTATTCGTGTTATTATTAATTGCGCCAAATTGAACTACACCTACGTCATCTCCAGCCTGACATCCCGAAAAATACAGCCCGGAGGTACAATATTGACTAAAGGCTAGCGAACTAATCAATAAACCTACGACGGTAAAAAGTGGTATTTTATAACGCATAACTCTATTATTTAAATTTGATTGATAGCTTCATACTTCTCCTTTATTCACTCACTACAAACTTGCGCTCCCACTGTTTACTTTCGCTACGCACTTTAAAAAAGTACATGCCGGGAGAAAGCTCGATATCGTTTATACGGTATTGGCGACGTCCTTTAACTCGAATATTTTTGGCAAACACCTGCTTTCCTCTTACATTTACTACTTGTAATTCTACCTGTCCCTTTTCTGCTACCGACTGATCAAAAGCCACCGTTATCTGCCCGCCTTCCACCGGATTCGGATATATTTTAAAACTTGCTAACTTTTCCCTCTCCTTTATCCCCGTTTGAACAGAGGTATCCACTGCCACTGTCTTTTTAATTGTATCACTCATACAGGGACCTTTTGCAATCAGGCGAACAGGATAGAACCCTGGAGACTCATAAATATGTAAGTAGGGATCTTTTTTATTCGTGGTAAACCCATCGCCAAAATCCCAATAAAAGTTATTGGCATTTTCTGCTCTATTTTCCACATATATTGTTAAATGAGAGGTATCTGTTACAAATTGTGCGCGAGGGGCTTTATAATTTTGCACACGAATACTGTCCTGCATTGTATCACATAAGGTGATATAGGAAAAGGTATACATGCCGGGGTTATTAACAATACTCTGGGCTGTAGTATCTCCATGAGACCACCTAAAAGTTCCTTGCTGTAAATTTCGTCCTATGGTGATCGATTCACTGGGACACTTTTTCCTATCTTCACCTAATGAGAAACTTGAAGGCGTGTAAAACTCATCCGCTCCTATGTCCGAGTTTTTTCCCCGGGGTTCTCCATCTATATCTTGCATTACCGTATCTACTAACTGTGCGGCCTGATCTAAAGAATCTTGACAGGTATGTAAGTCATCTGGGCTATAATACCCCGGTGACACGGACATTCCGTTATTGTCAAATCCTGTAGCCGACTGCCAATTTGTTAATGTCGACTGATCTCCCCCGGAATATCCCACATTACCATTCGGTACATAGATATTATTAGAGTTACTCTCCGCTATACCCCCATCATCATATATTCCATAACCCGGCCCATCATTGTATATATTATTATTTACAATCGTCAAATTATTATCAAACCCATCGTCGTCCCATATAGCCCGGCTCGAACTATTTTGACTTTCTATATAGAAGCTGTTATGAGCAATTAACATATCAAAGTTGTCAAACCCCAGTTTGATCCCGTTACTTACTTCTACATCATCCGAATCACCGGCATGTATAAAATTGTTGACCACGAAAGACTTCCCTTCTACATCTCTAAACAAGAAGCCATTACCGGCCATGGTATCACTTTTCAAATGATTGCCATTGACTTCGAGCACACCATAAATATCCTCAAAATAAAAACGGTCAAATGCATCCGGCCCAATATTAGTTTCATATACATTTCTGTTTAAGCGAACATTCTCATGATAAAAGAAATATACCCCGCTAGTATATTGGCTTTGGAAATGATTACCTATAACGGAAGTATTTAAAATGTACTGGCTATAATCTCCATATAAATACACACCATAACTTCCTCCTTTTATGGTATTATTCATAAACTTATTATCGGCTATAGGCACATCATCTGCAAAGACTACTGCCTTATCAGTGCTAGTCGTTCTAGCGTCCAAGTCCCCTTGTAATATAGAATGGGCGATCACATTATTTCGAGCATTACCTTCAAAATTCAAGACGGAGGTATAGAGCCCGCTACTGGTATTTGCAATAGTTATATCTCTAAATTGGTAATATCTTCCTCCGTTAAACTGTATGGTATAATTATCACTAAACCCATTATCATCATAAAACAACACGGTTGAGCGGGGATCGCCACTTTTTGATCGAAATATGATCGGTGCATTAGCAGCTGCTCCCTTGACCGGCTGTAAAGTGAGTTGTTCTTTAAAGACCGAATCCACCACCTCAAATATCACGGTATCACATATACCGGCTTTTCTTAATTGCTCATAAGCTGCTGTGAAACTGCCAAAATCTTTATTGCTTCCCCCGATCTGATAAGTACCGCCCATGAGGTTGGCTGAATGATCGTTAATGGTATCATTTAAATGAAGTGTATCTTCATTTGCCATCACCCATGCATTCACTGTATAAAGTTTATCCCCCGACATGTCAGCCTTTTTGGAAAAGGTGTAGGTTTTTTCTGTCGCAGTTTTCGTCAGTGTATCAAAGGGAGGGAATTGTTCAACCCAGGTTTCGTTTACTACTGGTCCCCCATCCACCTGATAAGCTACTTGCAAGGTATCTATACTATCCAATCCCACATTAGCTACTCGAATTGACACTTTTTGATCACTCGATAATTGACAAGATGCATCAGGTGTATCAATAGATAAGAGGGCCATATCTTTCGGACATACTTTATAAGGATAAGAAAGTTCTACGTAACTTTCATTAGGAGCACAAGTACCGACATGCACACCATTACGGGCATCACTCACAAAATCAATACTCCCATCGGCCATCCATTTTAGCAAAGTAGTTCTTGATACTGTGACAGAGACAGAAAGGTAAGAGCCACAGCTACTACCTGTAGTAGAACCCAAAGTATTTCCATTTTCATCCAGAAAATCATAGTTCTCCCCAGTTCCAAAATCAAGGTCTCCCCTGACATAAAACGTTACGGTAGCAGGCCCACTGACATTGGTGACGAAATCCGTAAAACTAAATTTAATTTCTCCAAAATCAGATCCTAACGTTTTCGTAGGGGAGGTTTTGGAAAATGTTAAACTACTGCACTGGGCAGAGACAGACTGAACAGTAAAACCCATAAAAACTCCCAACAATACTATAAGGACTATAATTGTTATTATCCGCTGTAAATTTTTTGTGACCATAAATACCGAATGCTTTTGGTGAAAATATTTAATTTTATTAATAATTAAATTTATTATCAATTGAATATCATTAACTAATATACTAAGAATTATTCTTATATGCAAAATTTTTACTTAGAAATATACATATAGATTACATGTACAATTAACAATAAAAGGGTGTGTTATTTATTGTATATTAATATAAAGGGGGGTTAGTGAGAGGAGCGACCTATATCCCAGGGTAATTCCTTACGGTTCCAATTATGGTATACCGCACCTATTGCTTCCAAGAGTAACCAAGCTGTCATAATGAGTAAAATGAATCCTAGTATAAATAGTATGCTGCTTCCACCAGTTTGGGAAAAGGTAACCAGTTTTTCTACCATAGCTGTTACCGTAGCAATCAGTAACAATACCATCGGAATTAAAGTGTAGAGGGGATTGACACCTCGTGTAAACAGATATATAGAAGCCAATAGTAAGGCAAGTGCTCCTAACAGTTGATTCGTCGTGCCAAATAATTGCCATAAAGCAAAACCTGCTGGTTGGCCTTCTATTTTAAAAAAAGCAAAAAAGCCGATCACCAAACAAGCAAAAAAAGAGGCTATGTACCTGTTTTTAACAAAGCGACGTACTCCAGAATGAGGCAGAAAGGTAGAGAGTTCTTCTATATTATAACGTAAGAGGCGAGTAGCAGAATCCAGGCTTGTTAAGGCAAAACTAACGATAACAAAAGCCACGAGTCCTTGCGCTACACCTTCCGGTATTCCTAATGAATGTACAAAAGTAGCTCCTCCCTGGACAAATACGGCCAATTTACCTCCCAGCCCACCTATACTTTCCCAATCAGCATACTGTTGCTCCCACGCCTCCGCTGAGGGAAAAGCCGTCGTTGTAGCCAATACAGCTATTAATCCTAAAACGGATTCTCCAATCATTCCTCCATAACCAATTATTTTGGCATCTTGTTCTCTGTTAAGTTGTTTGGCGGTAGTGCCGGAAGAGACTAAAGAATGGAATCCTGACACTGCTCCACAGGCGATAATAATAAAAACAAAAGGGAAAAGCGGCGGGGCATTTTTAGGAGTAAGCTGTACAGGGGGAGCATCAAAAGACAGCGGATCTGTTGCAAAAAATCCAACATAAAGCAATAACAAACCTACTACCAATAATAAGGCATTTAAATAATCACGGGTGCGTAAGAGCAGCCAAACAGGGAGCACGCTGGCTATAAAGGCATATATTAATAATATAAGTTTCCAATCACCCGTCGTCGGTGCTGTGGCAACATCAGCAATACCTAACCCCTGTAAAACAGACGGCCATTGACCTATCCAAACCGACAACAATACAATTACAAATGCAATACTCCCCCAAACATGAATGGAATATCCCTTCTTATAAGTTATATATCCTAATACCATAGCCAAGATCATGATCATGGCTGAAGGAGGCACAACGTCGGGGAACCCCACTCCACCACTGGCAGCGGGAGGAGAGAACAATATACCGAGTGATAACACAAATGCTCCCATGCCCAAGGCAATAAGAAAAAATATAATTAGAAGAAACAATAACTTAGCTCGTTTCCCAATCAAATACTCTGTGATACTGCCGATAGACCATCCTTTAGCTCTTACAGAAAGAACCAGAGATGCAAAGTCATGAACAGCTCCAATAAATAAGGTTCCCAGTACTACCCATAACATAGCAGGCAACCATCCCCAAATGACGGCAACAGCAGGTCCTAAAATAGGGGCCAGCCCCGTAATACTGGCATAATGGTGGCCTAACAGGATATACCAAGGGCTGGGCACATAATCGATATTATCTCGCTGTTGATGAGCAGGGGTATCGACATCTTCTCTCAAATGAAACACAGAACGGGACAGGTAATTGGCATAATACTTATAGCCCAAGAAATACAAAAGAAAAACACCGATCACTACAAGCTTAGGAACCATAAAGAGTTCTGTTTATGACAACAATTTTATAAATTAGCAAAAAAACTGAAATCACGAAAGACATGGATATAGATCTCACGAACAAGAACGCTATAGTAGGGGGGAGCACTCAAGGGATAGGCTACGCTATTGCTCATGAATTAGCTCAACTAGGAGCACGCCTTACGTTAATAGCCCGTAACGAAGAGAAATTAGTTCAGTGTATTAATCAATTACCCACTCCCCAAGAGCAACCGCATGATTATATAGCTGTGGATTTTCAACACCCTGATAAAGTTGCAAAAGAAGTAGGCAAACTCACCGCTGAACAATCTATCCATATTCTTGTAAATAATACGGGAGGTCCTCCGGGAGGCCCGATTACTGACGCTGCTCTTGAGGATTTCGACAAAGCATTGGCCATGCATTTAAAATGCAATCATTTATTGGTACAACAAGTATTGCCCGGTATGCGGGCCGAAAACTATGGACGCATCATTAACGTCATATCTACTTCCGTCAAACAACCCATCAAAGGATTGGGGGTTTCAAATACGGTCCGCGGCGCTGTGGCCAACTGGTCTAAAACGCTTTCGTTAGAAATAGAGCACGAAGCTATTACCATTAACAACATATTACCAGGCTATACTCAAACCCAGCGGTTAGGAAATATCATTACAAAAAAAGCTAAAAAAAATAATACCACAGAAGAAAAGGTAAAACATCAAATGTTTGGTAAGATACCCATGGGCCGATTTGGACAACCAG
>CAZIGO010000013.1:0-8403 GCA_964538595.1 uncultured Chitinophagales bacterium
ATATTCCGTTGTTGTTCCACTAACGCTTGTCGAACTTCTTTGATAGCACTTACTTCACTTACTTTATCTGAAACCCGGGGAGTTCGGATAATTTCTTCTACATCTCGTTCATTTAATAATATATGAGCTTTAGGCGGGTTATCCGTCAACTGAAAATCCAAGTTAACCTGGTTCAATGCCGCTACTACTTCATCCCTGTTTAACCAATTTACTTTCTGCTCCAGAAAGTACAAAGTAACTGCTCGATACATTGCTCCTGTATCCAAATGGATATAATTGAGTCGCTTCGCTAAATCATGGGCTAAAGTACTTTTTCCACAAGCCGTATAACCATCTATGGCAATGATAATTTTTTCAGACATACCGCAAAGATAGGTATTATCACCTACATTTCATTTCTTATGCATTTTATTTACTTTTAGTTCTTATGCAACGATATACCTTTATCCCCTTGCTCTTATGGATTAGCGTTATATTAACAAACCAAGGGGTTAGTCAGGACCTGGGCGCCTTTAAAGACAACCGGGGACGATTTTACATTTTTGATGGTGGGATAACAAAAATGATTGAACACCAACCGATTCAATCCTATGCTATAGGAAATAACTTTGTATCCTACGTAAATAATTCGGGCTTATTTAAAGTTTACTACAAGGGGAAAACAAAACAAGTTACCGAAAACACTCCTAAAAAGTATACCGTTTCTGATTATCTGATGACTATTGCTATTTATGAACAACTTTTCATATGGAAAGATGGAAAAACGATCCCCTTAACTGTATTCCGGCCCACTTCCCAAGTTAAAGACCTTTACTCCCTGGGCGACAGTATAGTAGCTTATTATGATGAAATGGCTTATTTTCATGCTTACTATCAAGGGATTAAAGCCAAAATTGCTTCCTGGGAAGTAAAACGATATAAAGTGGGAGACAACCTGATCGCTTATATAGATAATAATGGATATTTTAAAGGATATTATAGAGGAAAGCAAGTGTCGATCAGCAATAACGCTCCCGTAAAATTTCAAGCAGCAGAAAATATTATTGGTTATCTAAATAACTACGATGAATTAAAAGTCTTCTACAAGAACAAATCAACTCGTCTCACCAGCTTCTCTCCCCAATCTTACAAAACAGGCGATAACTTATTGGCCTACGTTGATAACCAAGGAAGTTTTCATGTTTTTTATAAAGGAAAAACGCAACAATTATCATCCACAACGCCCCGAAAATATGAAGTCCAAGAGAATATTTTAGTGTATGTCAATGCCAATGGATATTTCAATGTGTTTTATAAAGGAAAAAAATATCGTTTGGAAAGTTTTGCTCCGGAACAATACAAAATTGATGATGACATTTTAGCTTATACGGACCTGGATGGTTACATTAGTGTTTTCGAGGAAGGCGATCTTAAAAAGCAGGCTTCTGACCAAATTGCTGAGTCTTTTAAGTTGTACGGTAAAGTAATCGTATTTGACGTAGGACTATCCAAACCCAAAATTTATTACAACGGACAAGTATATTGAAACTTATTGTACTTTGAGCATACGGGGTTTCCCCGATAAATCTTCTTTTAAACGCACTTTTTTAAACCCCTTTTGTTTAAAGAATTGGTATAGATCCTTTCCCATATCCTCATGTATTTCACAGTACAACATACCACTATCTGTCAGTCCTTCATGGGCTAACCGGCTCAAGTGACGATAAAAAATTAAAGCATCACTATCGTCAACAAAGAGCGCTTCATGAGGTTCAAACTCTCGAACTTTTTCAGATAATTGCTCCACTTCATCTACTTTAACATATGGAGGATTACTTACAATAATATCAAAGGGAGAGATAGTATTTTGCCTAAAATTTTGAATTGTTTCTCGTATCCCTTCTTTTTTCCAACCCACCTCTACATCGTGTTTTTTTGCATTCCGGGCAGCCACTTTGAGAGCACCTGGAGAAATATCAGTTCCAACTACTTCCGCCTGCGGCAAATGTTTTTTTAAGGTAATGGCTATACATCCCGACCCTGTTCCGATATCCAAAATTCTAAGTCCTTTACTATTATTACCTGCATCATTTAAAATCCACTCCACCAACTCCTCTGTTTCCGGCCGAGGTATAAGCACCTTCTCATTTACTACCCAACTTAACCCATAAAAGTAAGCGGTCTGAAAAATATATTGTACAGGCTCTCCTTTTAACAGCCGGTGAAGTGCATACAAAAATTGCTTTTTTTGAGATTCATTTATCGGTCTATCTTCCGTAAAATATTTTTTTTGAAGAATTTCTTGAAGAACCCACTCCGTTATATTTTTTGCTTCCCGTGCTCCATACCTTGGTTCTAAAGCTGTTATATAGCGCTGATAAACATCAAATATCGTCTGCATAAATCATTGATTATGCGATAACGATGAGGAAAGCTGATGAGTATATTCCCAAAATTTGTAGAGTGCATTTTCTTTATCTTTATTCCAGTGATAAGCAATAGATTGAGACCAATAATCAACCAGGTTGATATTACTGAATGAAGAAGGGTTCTCTTCCCTAAAGGAGTGCTCTACTTTTTCAAATTCTTTTATCCCTTGGCTTAGAGCATTGGAGAAATTATCGATAAACGAAGAAGGCAGAGATTGAGTAGTTGTCCAACAGGCAAATACAAATGGTAGTCCTGTCCAATTTTTCCATTCCTCGCCTAAATCATATTCATGGTTAAAATAGTTCAACCAATGGAACGCTCGATCACCAATTACTAAACCACCGGTTTTCCCTTGAATGTTATATTCATAATTTTCTTCTGCTTTAATAAATTGTACCTCTTTTTTCCAATAATATTTAAACAATACTTGAATAAGCTGGACGGAAGTACGGGATTGGTAATCTAAATAAACTCGTTCTAATTGTCTTAAAGGACAGTCACTAAACAGCTTGACGGTTTTTACGGCTCCATCAGTTGCTATGCAATATGGGGTAATAATTTTAGACTTGGGTATTTCAGGAATTACAGCGATAGGCAATAAGGCAATATCTACTATATTATTTTGTAATTTATAAGCTGACTGGGCAGGAGTAGAAAATGATAATGACAAATGATCAATAATTTCTCCTTGCCGTAAACCATAGAGAAAAGGATAAGCATTTACATAGGAAAGCAAAGTTATGCTATAAGATCCCATATTCTGCTCAGCTTGACTCACAAAGCCAACCTCTATTAAACTGCTTCAGGCTGTTGCACCTCTTCATCTTTGTAATCTTTAATAATATTATAAAGCGTATCTCGTTCAACCGGTCGTCGTCCCACTTGGCGAATAAGATTAATAATTTGATGAGTAGTCATGAAGGGTTGCTGTTCTTCAGCTCCAGCCATTGAGTAAATTTTAGTAGAGTCATCTATCGTGCCATCAATATCATCGACACCATAAGAGAGTAAAGATTGAGCAGTTGTACGGCCTATCATGGGCCAATAAGCTTTTAGATGATCAAAGTTGTCCATATACAAGCGACTGATTGCATATGTTTTCATATCATCTATAATAGATGATTCAGGGACATTGGACATGTCGTTATTTTTGTTACGGAATTTTAAAGGGATAAAAGTATTAAATCCCCCGGTTCGATCCTGTGTTTCTCGCAACAACTGCATATGATGGATCCGGTGCTTATAATCCTCAATATGTCCATAGAGCATCGTGGCATTAGAAGGAATGCCTAATTCATGAGCGGTCTCATGTATTTTGAGCCAAAGATCCGTGCCTGCTTTATCTTTACATATTTCATCACGTACTTCCTGATGGAATATTTCAGCACCACCACCGGGAATAGAGTCCATACCCCATTCATGTAATTTTTTCAATCCCTCCCGGACTGACAACTTGGCTTTTCTTATCATATATTCCAACTCTACTGCTGTAAAAGCTTTAACATGTATACCCGGTAAAATATCTTTGATCTTATCAAAAAATTGACAGTAAAATTCTAAGGTCATTTTAGGATACACCCCACCCACAATATGAACTTCTGTCACAGGTTTTTCTTTATAAGCTTTTACTATATTCAGCATATCTTCCTCCGACATGACCCAAACATCAGTATCATTACGTTCGCGAAAGCTTCGAGCATAAGAACAGAACTTACAATCAAACACACATAAATTAGTGGGTTCGATATGGAAATTACGATTAAAATAGGTATAATCACCGAAACGCTTTTCTCTTACATAATTAGCTAAAGTTCCTACAAAGGAAACATCGGCCTCTTTAAACAAAAATAATCCCTCTTCTTGAGTTAAGCGTTCATCTTGAGCAACTTTTTGAGCTATATTTTTAAATTCCGTTCCCAGTTGAGGATCGTTCATTAATAAACCTAAGCTGCGATTCTTATTCATAAATAATAAACTTTTCCTTTTCAATTACCCACTTTGGTAAATTTACAAAAATATTAGTAGTTCCTTTTACATTGAAACAAAATTTTAGGGCCCCGTCTACCTGCAAGAGTGTTAAAACTAAACAGGAAAGAGAGAGATAGAACAGCAATAAGAACTGCGAAATGATAAAGGAAGAGGAAAAAGAGTTACAATCAACGCTCTTGTTGAATTCGAGCTTTTTTCCCTTCTGCTTTTCGTAGATAATAAAGTTTAGAGCGTTTGACCTTCCCTTTTTTATCCACTTTTACACTATGAAGCTTAGGAGAATGCATGGGAAATATTCGCTCCACCCCTACTCCTTGGGAAACTTTCCGGACCGTAAATGTTTTACCATTACCACTTCCTCTTTGCTTAATCACTACTCCTTGGAAGGGCTGTGTTCGTTCTTTTCCTCCCTCGATAATTTTATAGTGAACAGTAATAGTATCGCCCACCTTAAATTCAGGGAGATCTTTTTTAGGAGTAAAAGTATCTTCGACGTATTTTATTCGCTTATCCATCAGTATCTTCGTTTAGCGATTGCAAATTTAATAAAAAGTTAGGAAATACAAGTAGTTTTAGTTAAAAATTCATGAGGCTACTTATTTTTTTTCCATAAATCAGGTCGTTTTTTCTTTGTTCGTTCTACAGATTTCTTATAACGCCAATCCTTAATTTTTCTATCATGACCGGAGAGCAACACTTCAGGAACTTTTTTCCCTTTGTATTCCCGAGGGCGGGTATATACAGGGGGGGCCAATAAATCATCTTGAAATGAATCATGTAAAGCAGAAGTTTCATCCGACAACACTCCCGGTATCAAACGAACGATACTATCGACAATCACCGCCGTAGCCAACTCACCTCCTGAAAGGACATAATCACCTATAGATAATTCTTTAGTAATATACATCTCCCGAACGCGCTCATCGACTCCCTTATAGTGCCCACAAAGGAATATTAGGTTGCGTTTTAAAGACAACCAATTTGCCATCCCCTGCTCATAAGATTCACCATCTGGCGTTACATAAATCACTTCATCATAGACCCGCTGTTCTTTCAAATTATCTATACACCGAGCAATTGGTTCAACCTTTAGTACCATCCCCGCTCCCCCTCCATACGGATAATCATCTACCTGTCGATGTTTATCGGTAGCATAAGCACGCAAATCATGAATATTAATAGAAACAATACCTTTATCTTGTGCTCGCTGTAATATAGAATGGTTAAAAGGACTCTCCAATAATTTGGGGAGACAAGTAATTATATCAATTCTCATAAGATACTTTAATTTTTGTGATCAAAGCAAGCCCTTCGGAAGATCAAGATAAATAATTTTGTTTTCATCATCGACCTTTACTAATATATCCTCATGAAAAGGAATTAATACCTCTTTTCCCTTGTAAATCACTTTTAACAAATACTGTTGTGGAACATTCACCACTGATTCGATTTCTCCTATTACACCTTTTTCCTTATCAATAACTTTAAAACCGGGGAGCAAATCATATTGCCAATCTTCCGAAGATAAGGCTTGCAACTTATCCTCCGTCAAAAATATATTCTTCTTAAGAAAGTGTCCAGCTTCAGTACGATCATCAATATCTTCGAACTTCACAATAGCATTAGTATCGGATTGTAACTTATAATTCTCTACATAATAGGGAACAGGTTTTTTTACACGTTCAATAAATAAAAAATCAATATTTTTTAATTCATCGGCTATTGGGTTGTTAAAAGCTACTACAACTTCTCCCTTAACGCGGTACAGTTTAGCCACATGACCAATACGATAAAACGCTCGTTTCATTTTACTACTTTATTAGCATCTCTATATACTAAAGTACAAGTCTTAACCTCTTCATTATAATTTATCTCCCAGCATTTCCACTTTATAAGTTTACTACATTATACCCAATTCCCGTCTTTCATCAATGCAATTTTACAATTTTATGACATTCATGTGGGAGAAAAATTTTAAAATAGTGGTGATAATTAATAGTCATGGAGCAGTACAAACTTATATCAATCACTCATCATACAGCTCCACTCGAAGTGGTAGGCGAGTTCATTATCCCCACTGAGCTTCGACAAGAAAAGTTAGAGCAGCTTAAAGAGGAGATGAATATTGAGGAATTACTATACACCGGCACCTGCAACCGAGCTGAGTTTTTGATCATCACGGATCAAACTGTCGACACTTCGTTTTTGCGGTCCTTCATCCATCATTTATTCCCCGATTGGTCTCATGATACTGTTGATAGTTATCTTTCCTATTTCAAAATCCATAAGGCACGCTCAGCTATACAGCATCTTTTTGAAGTGGCTGCTTCATTGGACTCTATGGTAGTAGGAGAGCGTGAAATTCTCCACCAACTTCGCACAACTTACAATTGGTCCCGCAAAACGAAATTAGCGGGAGATTATATCCGAATTGCTATGGAGGAAGCTGTTCGAACAGCCAAGCACATATTCACCGCTACACGCATAGGTGAAAAACCTGTTTCAGTAGTTTCCCTGGCTTATCGTAAATTAGAGAAATGCGGTTATCCCAACCATATCAATATTTCGCTTATAGGTACCGGAAAGACCAACCAGTTGATGGGTAAATTTTTAATTAAGGGCGGTTACAAAAATTTCACACTTTATAACCGTACACCTTCCCATGGCGAAGAATTAGCTAATCGATTACAGACGGAGGTATATCCACTGGAGCAACTAACAGAACCTACTCACCCGCCCTCCCAAGTACTTATCACTTGCACTGGTGCTACCCAACCCATTATAGATACTTCATTATGGAAACAATGGGAAGCTGACAATATAACTCCTGATACCGTTGTTGATTTAGGGTTACCCAGTGATTTATCTTCCCCATTGCAATCGGACAATTCACTAAACTATATAGGATTATCTGAATTACAAGAAGAGGCCGAAGAGAACCTGGCTTTTCGAAAGGAGGAATTGCAAAAAGCCCACAAACTTATAGATAAACACCTCTCCACATTCGATGAGCTATACGAAGAGCGCGAAGTTGAAAAAGCAATTAAAACTATTCCACGTCACAGCAAGCACGCCCGGCAATAAGCCACTAATCATGTGTTCTGTGATGAAATTGAATCCATGGACCAAGAATCAAAAGAAATACTAGACAAAGTGCTTGCTTATATGGAAAAGAAATGCATAAGCATACCTATGCGAGAAGCGAAAGCCGTTATGCTTAATCAACGAGAAGATTAACTTATTCCTTATATGCCACAACCCTTAACTATAGGTACGCGGGGAAGTCAATTAGCATTATGGCAAGCTCGACACGCAAAACAACAATTTGAATCTGCCGGTGCTACCTGTGACATAAAAATCATCAAAACCCAAGGGGACCGACGAAAAGAAGTCCCATTCTCCGCTTTAGAAGGAGTAGGTTTTTTTACCAAGGAATTGGAACTTGCTTTATTAAACCAAGAGATCGATATCGCCGTTCACTCTCACAAAGATTTAGCGACAGACCATCCCCCGGGTCTTACTATTGCAGCTGTTTCCTATCGAGCTACTCCTACCGACCTTTTGATTATCCATCCCCCTTCCTATGATATTACTACCTCTTTGCCCATCGAAGAGGGAGCTGTTATTGGTACTTCATCTCCCCGCCGTAAAAATCAATTAAGTGCTTTCCGCCCCGATATCAATTTTAAAAGTCTCCGGGGAAATGTCCCCACCCGCATTGAAAAGTTAAAGACCGCCCAATATGATGCTATTGTAATAGCCTCAGCAGGGGTAGAACGTTCCAAAGTGGATTTATCTGATTTTGAAACTGTAGAGTTATCCCCTTATTATTGTGTGCCCTCTCCCGCTCAAGGTGTATTAGCCTATCAAACCAGGAGTGAAGACCATTCCCTCAATAATTTCCTAGCCACTGTCAATGATAAACAGGTCTACCGCACCACACGGGTGGAACGCAAAGTATTATCTCAATTAGCAGGCGGATGTGAATTGCCTGTCGGGGTTTAC
>CAZIGO010000013.1:8413-13658 GCA_964538595.1 uncultured Chitinophagales bacterium
ATCATGTTTGGTGCTCTGCTGCTGAACAATCCACAGATTTCCCAAAGCGCCTGTATTTTCGATCCTCTCAACCCGAATCATTGGCTGACCAGGTGATTGATAAACTGCAGACCTCTTCTCCTAAGCGTGTATTCATTAGCCGCAACCTATCGAAAAACAGTTATTTCAGAAGAGCACTTGTGGCTCATGATTACGAAGTCTATGGTAAGTCGCTCCTCGAATTTCATCCTCTTACCTTTGAGAAGGTTCCTTCCACCGATTGGATCTTTTTTACCAGTAAACGCAGTGTACGTTTCTTTTTAAACCAAACTCTTCCCCCTCGTTCTGTTAAATGGGGAGTTATGGGACCGGGCACTGCTGAACAGCTTAAAGACTATAATATAACCCCTGACTTTATCGGAGAAGGGAAAGACACATCGGCCATTGGCCGCGCTTTTGCCGAACACGCCAAAGGCCAAAAAGTCTTGTTTCCTATCAATAAAAATTCTTTACGCTCTATTCAAAAAGCAGCCTCGGATAAAATACAACTTACGGACCTAGCTGTTTATGAAAGCCAGATTAAAGAAGACATATCTCTCCCTGATGCTGATATATTAGTATTTACAAGCCCAAAAAATGTAAAAGGATACTTAGATCAAAAAGATATCGCTCCTCAACAAGAAGTTATAGCTATTGGGCCTAAAACAGGTCAAACGCTTGCCCAAGAAGGATATACCGACTACAAACTTCCTTATACGCCCGGTATGTTACATTTAACCGATGCGGTATTTTCTGTGAGATAAGTGGTTCCTTCAACTTCCCTCTTCATACCATTTGGAATAAATCGTATAATTATCGGCGATTCGCTCTACTGTATCCTGGAAACGGTCTTTTGATAGTGATTTTATTTTTTTAGCCGGCACTCCAGCATAAACTGTTCCAGGCGGTATTTCTGTTCCCTCTAACACAACAGCCCCCGCCGCGATTAAAGCATTCGAGCCTATTCTCACCCGATCCATAACAATAGCTCCCATGCCTATCAATACATTATCAGCTACCTGGCAGCCATGAACAATAGCATTATGACCAATTGACACACAATTTCCAATATGAGTTTCAGTTTGTTCATAAGTACAATGAATAACAGCCCCGTCTTGCACATTTACTTTATCACCTAACCGTATACTATTTACATCTCCCCGTACTACCGTATTAAACCAAAAGCTGCATTGATCACCAGCCTTAACATCTCCTACCAGGGTAGCACTATCTGACAAAAAACAATCTTTGCCCCATTCCGGAGTATTTCCTCTTACCGATTTCACATTAGCCATAGCTAACTTTTTTTATGAAACAAACATTCCCTTAATCTTTTCTCTGTCGACTAATAATCTATCAGCCACTCCAATTTTTCTTCAAATCTATTGCGAGGTAAGAAATTTTTTTCCAATGGTTCCGCAAAGGGTACTGGAGTATCCAGGCTGCCCTCTCTTAACACCGGCCCATCCAAATATTCAAAAAGGTGTTCATTAATATAGGCTGATATATCTCCTCCTATACCTCCGGTCAGTGTATCTTCATGAAGAATAATCACTTTATTAGTTTTCTTTACCGTTCTATCAATAGCAGATTTATCATAAGGCAAGAGTGTACGTAAATCCAATACATCAGCCGATACTTGTTTTTCCTTCACTATTTCCCGGGCCCAATGCACGCCCCAGCCATAAGTTATAATAGAAATTTCTTCTCCTTTTTCTACAAGCTGGGCTTGACCGATAGGAAGTGTATAACCGGTTTCCGGAACCTCCCCTTTTACAGAACGATATAACTTTTTATGTTCGTAAAACAACACCGGATTCGGATCCTCAATAGCTGCCATTAACAACCCTTTAGCGTCAGCAGGATAAGCCGGGTAAACAATTTTCAAACCAGGGACATTAAAAAACCAGGCTTCTGTAGATTGTGAATGGAAAGGACCAGCACCTACTCCCCCACCAGTAGGCATTCGTATTACAACATCAGCATTCTGTTGCCAACGGTAATAAGTTTTAGCCAGATTATTTACAACTTGATTAAAAGCACAGGTCACGAAATCAGCAAATTGCATCTCAATGACTGACTTCCAGTTTTTGACCGACAAACCCAAGCCAGCCCCCACAATAGCAGCCTCACAAAGTGGTGTATTTCGCACTCGATCTTTTCCAAATTGTTCGACAAAACCTTGAGTAACCTTAAATACTCCCCCATGCTCAGCAATATCCTGTCCCATCAGTATCAAGTTATCGTGATCCTCCATGGATTGATACAGCCCTTCAGAAACAGCATCGATATAGCGTTGTTCTTGCGTAGATGTTTTATTAGTGTCGGGGGGACGAGAGGCAGGGGCCTCCAAATACAGATCCTTTATCTCTTCTTCCGTATGCGCCGAAGCTTGGTCTTCTTGATAAGCCTCCTCCCATGCTTTTTTGATTTCTTCCTTAAACTGCTCCCTGATATTTTTCAATTCGTTTTCTTTTATCCACCCCTTTTCCAACAAGAAACTTTCGTAATTATCAACAGGATCTTTCTTTCCCCATTTATCAAACAACTCATCCGGCACATATTTTGTCCCCGAGGCTTCTTCATGCCCCCTCATACGAAATGTTTCACATTCAAGTAAAACAGGGCGAGGTTTTTTACGCATAGAGCTGGCCAAACGATTAACGGTATCATAGACCTCCAGTACGTTATTCCCATCTATAGTATATCCCTCCATCCCATATCCTTCAGCTCTATCAGACAATTTCTCACATTTATATTGTTCATTTGTAGGAGTAGACAGGGCATATCCATTATTTTCCACCAAAAATATAACGGGTAACTCCCAAACAGCTGCAACATTAAGAGCTTCATGAAATTCACCTTCACTGGTAGCCCCCTCTCCAGTAAAAGCTAAAGCAATTTTGCCTTCATCTTGTAAGCGATGAGCCAATCCAATACCATCGGCCACCGAAAGCATGGCAGCCACATGAGATATCATACCGATAATATGGTATTCCGGAGCTCCAAAATGAAAAGAACGATCCCTGCCTTTAGAAAACCCACTTTTCTTACCTTGCCATTGAGCAAATAATTTCCGTAAGGGTACTTCCCTTGTAGTGAAAACTCCCAAATTTCGATGCATAGTAAAAACGTATTCATCAGAATGCAGAGCTTGAGTAGCTCCCACTGCAATTGCTTCCTGCCCTATCCCCGCGAACCATTTACTAATTTTACCTAACCGTAATTGCGCCAGCATTTTTTCTTCGATCAAACGGGGCTTCAAAATTCCCTTATAAAGAGAACGCAAGGTATGTTCTTTATAATTTTTGCTATCATATTCTATAGACCGCTGTTCTATTGTTTGTTTTGTCATAAACCTATTCAATTATATATTAAATTCAATATTAGTTTTTCCACTTGATAGTACACCCGATTGCTTTAGTTTTTGCCAGATCGGGCTTTTCATTATTCTTTATTGCCTCTATCGCATCTTCCACATAGTTATGATCGACGTTGTTAGGATTTTCTACGTTATCATCAATCGCCCCTTCGTAAAATACCTTAGGTCCGTTCTCGGTTTTTTTAAGCAGAAACACATGAGGTGTTCTTTTAGCTCCAAACCGCCGGGCCACCTCTTGCGTTTTATCCCGTAAATAAGGGAAAGTATAACCCTTCTCCTTTGCACGCTTCTTCATATTTTGATAAGAATCAGCAGGATAGGCTTCTGCATTATTAGGGTTAATAGCAATAACAGGATAACCCTGTGACTTATATTTCTCATCTAATGCAATCATCCGACTTTCATAGGCTTTAACATATGGGCAATGATTGCAACTGAATATGATAATATATCCATTAGCTTCATTGAAATCTTGTAACGATACGGTTTCACCGCTGACACCTTTCAATGCAAAATCTTTAACAATATCTCCTACTTCATATCCCTTATTTTGCTGACCCATGACAGGAGCAGTAGTCATCATCGTAAAAACTAATAAAAAGATATATATTAATGTCATAGCTGAATTATTTTATTGACAATAGAATCTAATTCCCCAAATTTAAAGGGTTTGGCATAAAATTGCCTTATTTTTCGATTTTTATTTATAATTAAAGTAGCGGGAATTGCCCCTGACCAACGTTCACTTACTTTATTAATCCATTCATTAGCTCCTTTCTGGGGCACCAAAACAACTTCACTTTTTATGTTCCGCTTTTGTATAAATGGGATTAATTTATTTTCAATATGAGATTGAAAATCCATACTTACTAAAATTATTTTCACTTTTTCATTTTCATATTTTTTATGGATTTTTTTAAAATAAGGAAGTTCTTTTACACAAGGGCGACACCATGTAGCCCAGAAATTGACGATATAGGTAGTATCATTTTTTTGTTGATATTTTTTTTGCAATTCGGAGAAAGAAAGCACTTCTACTTGTTTTTGTTGAGCTTTCCCGAATAACATGATGAAAATGCCCGCTATCAAGAGGAGTACTTTTAGTACTTGGTTTCTCATCATACTTACTCTTTTTTCGATAAAATGACTGATTCTATATATCAACGCTCCTTTTATTCAACTGATAAAAGAGTTTATTACCAGTTTCAACGCAAGAATACAAGGATAAAGTGTAAAACAGAATAAGAAATGTAGTTATTTTTTTAAAAACTCCTCAAAAGAAGGGCTACAAAAAGACAAGCTTATTTTTCTTCTAATTCAATGGGAACATTCACCAAGCGTATAAAGCGTTTTCCCGCTTCCCGCATATTTTTATCTCCCGCTTTAAATTTCCATTTGACAGATATATCATTGTCCTTTTCATAATAATGACTTAGTAATAAAAGCAGTTTATATATTTGACGGAAAGAAGCGGTGTTAAGATATTCTAAACCGAACTGAATCGTGAGTTGTCTCCCTTGTTTATTATGATCAAAGTAATTCTTTATCCAATCAATTACAGGGGTATAAAATTCAGCAGCATCTTCCGGGAAAGAACG
Organism: uncultured Chitinophagales bacterium; assembly: GCA_964538595.1. Lineage (GTDB taxonomy): Bacteria > Bacteroidota > Bacteroidia > Chitinophagales > CAZIGO01 > CAZIGO01. The sequence goes on from CAZIGO010000013.1 coordinate 13,412, forward strand.
CCCACTGATTTCAAACCTATTATTTTCAGGTTCAAGGGTAACGGCCGGTGTATCCTCACTATCTTCTATGTATAGATTGTCTAAACTAATAATAGCAGTTTTTCTCGAACTCATACTATAACCTGCAGAAAAAAGAACTTCCCTTTATCATCCAAGTTTCGAAAATCATATTTCAATGCTCTATCAGTTTTAAGTGCCAGATCTATTAAGCCCAGCTGAGCCCTCTTTTGTTTATTATCATTCCCTT
>CAZIGO010000013.1:13668-24241 GCA_964538595.1 uncultured Chitinophagales bacterium
CCTTCTTTTAAAATCTCTTGATCATAATAGTTATGCAATTCTTCTTCATCCATATTATTAATCCGCTCCAATCTCTTTTCTAACAAAGAAACTTGCTGATTGCCTACCAAATTACCTGCCGATATAATATAACTCCCTTCATCTTCAGCCATTATAAATACGCCCGATGGATTTTCATCATTGATCTCACTTAATTTACCATGATGTGAGATATTTTGCAATAATTCAACAATAATCCCAATTATATTCAATCTAATCTGTTGCTGATTTTGAGCTTTAATATTAGATTCCGTCATTGACAAAACATTCAACACCGTATTCTGGTCAAACTCTCCTGCATAAAACAGGATCATATGCCGATTATACATCGATTTATGGAAACGCAATGTTTCTTTTAAAGGGACTTGAGATAATTGTGAAGCACCATTATTTCCATTACTCTTAGCTCCCTTACTCTTAGCCCCCTTCCCTGAATCATTTTGAGATTTTAATTTGGTCTGTAAATAATAGTACGAGATTGTTTCATCTATAGGTTCAAAATGATAATTTAACTTCTCCCCCGACTTTCGAGCGATATCTATCAAGCCTAAGCCAGCCCCTCCTTTTTCAGAGAGTGTTTCTTCCATTAATACTTCCGTATAAAATTCTTTCAATGCTTTATCATCCATTGTATTCACCTTTTCCAGCTTACTACGCAACTTATTAACATCTTTGTTATCGATAGGATTACCGGTAGTGATATAATAAAAGTCTTTATTCTTTTTAATAAGGAACATGCCTTGGGTAGCCGATATTAAATCAGCATCCTTCATCCGGTGTTTGCATATATTCTGCAAACATTCTACCATAATATTGAAAATCTTTTTCCGGACTTTTTTTTCTTCCCCTAAATAATTCAAATTCTTTTCAGTCAGCGTCAACACATTATCAGTGATAGAAGTATCAAAACCTCCTTGATACGCAAAAGTTAAACTCCCCTCCAGGGTAGTGCGGTAAAGATCATATGCAAACTTGACATAACTTTTCATAAAAGTAGACCAATACAATTGCAAAGCTATATATATAGTTAAAAATAAACAAAATTATATATAGTGATAGAATAATTTGGGCGCTAATTTATAAAACCCAAATTCACAATCGGCTTGCCCTGTGAATGTTTACGTAAATAAGATAAAATAGTTTACATTACTTCCCATTTATCGCTATTTTGAATGAAAAACAGGTGGTATTATGAAAAAAGAAAAAAGGTATCAGCGAATTATTAACTATTTTCAGAAGCAGCATCCCAATCCGACCACAGAACTTCAGTACGAAACACCTTACCAACTGATTGTAGCCGTCATTCTTTCCGCTCAATGTACGGATAAACGAGTTAACAAAACCACTCCTGCTTTCTTCAAATCTTTTCCTACTCCGCAAAAACTGGCCGATGCCACATTTCAAGAGGTAAAAAAACACATAAAAAGTATTACCTATCCGAATAGTAAAACAAAGCGACTGATAAAAATGGCTCAAACCCTACAAACAGAGTTTGACGGTCAAATTCCAAAGGATGCTAAATCACTGCAAAAGCTGCCGGGGGTTGGGCGTAAATCAGCTCATGTTATCACAGCCACTTTACATGATAAGCCCCATTTGGCGGTGGACACTCACGTATTCCGAGTAGCAGAACGCCTTGGTCTAACCCAAAATGCCTCTACTCCTCTGCAAACCGAAAAGCAAATCACAAAGTATGTACCCGATCACCTAATTCCTAACATGCATCATTGGTTAATCCTGCACGGTCGTTATACCTGTAAAGCCCGTAAGCCGAAATGCGGGGAGTGTGCGCTAACCGAAGTGTGTAAATATTATCAAAAACAGGTTAGTAAAACCAACAATAATTAATTAATTTAGGTGTAACGATTAATAGTAGTTTACATTAAAATATAAGGAAAATATTATGTGTGCAAAATCGAAGAAAAAATCTCAAAAGGCGGAAAAAAAGACGAACAAGAAGGAGAAGCTGAAAGCCCTAGAACTTACGCTTGATAAAATAGAGAAAGAATTTGGGAAGGGAGCGATAATGCGATTAGGAAGTGACGAGATCATTGAAACTCCCGCTGTATCCACCGGTTCATTAGGATTAGATATCATTTTAGGAATAGGAGGACTCCCCAAAGGGCGCATGGTTGAAATATACGGCCCCGAGGCTTCAGGTAAAACCACATTAGCCCTCCATACGCTGGCAGAGTCGCAAAAGCAAGGAGGTATCGCCGCTTTTATCGATGCTGAGCACGCGTTTGACAAAAAATATGCTCAACAGTTAGGTGTAGATATAGACAATTTATTGGTTTCCCAACCGGACGATGGGGAGCAAGCTTTAGAAATAGTGGATAACTTGATCCGGTCGGGAGCGTTGGATACTATAGTTATTGACTCTGTAGCCGCATTAGTCCCCCGTGGTGAAATGGAAGGCGAAATGGGAGATTCCCAAGTCGGATTACAAGCTCGCTTGATGTCACAAGCTATGCGTAAATTATCCGGTAATATCAGTAAGACCGGTTGTACTTGTATCTTTATTAACCAACTCCGGTCCAAAATTGGAGTAATGTTTGGCAATCCGGAAACCACAACAGGCGGTAAAGCCCTAAAGTTTTATACTTCTGTGCGCTTGGACATTCGCCGGATCAGCCAGATTAAATCAGGAGATGAAGCCATAGGAAACCGAACTAAAGTAAAAGTGGTCAAAAACAAAGTAGCCCCGCCCTTTAAAACTACCCAATTCGATATATTATATGGTAAAGGTATTTCCAAAGAGGGCGAACTCATTGATTTAGGAGTAGCCGCTGATATTATCGATAAACGAGGATCCTGGTACAGTTATGGGGAAGACAAACTGGGTCAAGGACGAGATACGGTACGTCAACTATTAGAAGATAATCCTGATTTAGCTGAAGAGATTGAGGAACAAATCAGGGAAAAAGCTTTTGGTGATGAGGAAGAGGAAGAGAAAGAAAAAAAGGAAAATGGTAAAAAGAATAAAAAAGGAAAAAAGAACAAAGGAGGAAATCAGAAATCTTCTTCCTCTAAGAAAAAGAAGAAAACAAAAAATTAAATATTAGTCTTTTTCTTTTCAGAAAGAAGAGTCCATTTAATTACTATCACCAATCCGTCCACCATATAATTAAGTAACTGCCTGACCACATAACCAACGTGTAACCTATCCCCACCCAAAAGCTTGGGGTAAATGCGGTTGAGGGGACAGATTTACCCCACATACTGGAATAAGGAAAAACAATAATACTATTAAAAAGTTCCGCCGGCAAGTAAGCTCTCACTTCCTTAATCAGAGTATAACCTATCATAGGTTCTATAGCAATAATGTAAAGTAAGTACAAAACAACTGCTATACCCGCTCGCCGAAAAAGGAGGCCAAACAGAAAAGCCATACTCATAAAACAGATGGCTTGCACTAAAAAAGAGGCTAAATAACCCATTTTACTTACTACCAGTGTAAAATTTTTGGAATTGGAATATATCAAACCAGTAGTAAGGCCAATAATAAACAAAATAATAGTGGTGATCAGACTAATAAGCACAATCAATTGTAGTTTCCCTATCAATAGTTGAAAACGAGTCAATCCCTCAATAATATGCTGTCGGAAAGTATTAAACTTGGTCTCATTGGCTACTAAAATTATCACCATTATGCCCAATATCCAATGAAAATAGCTGGCTAAATAGGTCAGGTTATGCCAAATATTAGGAAAATCATAAATAGCCAAAGCACCTAAATTAAAGGACTGATGTTTTAATTTAAGTTCTAACCCCCCGGCACCGAAAAAAGCAAAAAAGAGCAAAATAGCATAGAGGCCCATCATTACCCAGCAAGTACGATAATATAATACCTTAATTAACTCTATTTTAAGCAGTCGTCCCATTTTAATTTTCCATCAAACGTAAAAAGTGATCTTCCAGTCGTTGTTTTTGATAAGTCAAATGCGATAAATATATATTTCTTTCCGCTAAAAACTTATTTAATTCCGCTGGGGCTACTTTATTGTCAATAGTAGCTATTATCATCTCATTCTCCTCCTTGATATGAGTGATATGGTCATGTTGCTCCAATACTTGTTTTAATTTTTTGAGATTTGTCGCCTTCAATTCAATGAGATCCCCGGGGTGAATGACTTCTTCTACCGATCCGGCAGAAATGAGCTCACCCTCTTTCAAAATGGCTACATGGGAGCATATTTTTTCAATCTCATCTAGCAAATGAGAGGATAGTAAGATAGTTTTATTTTGCTTAGCTATTTTCTGGACCAATTTTCTTATTTCAGCTATGCCCTGCGGGTCGAGGTCGCCAGTGGGTTCGTCCAACACTAACACATCCGGGTCGCCCAATAAGGCAGCAGCAATAGCTAAACGCTGTTTCATGCCGGTAGAATACGTTTTAAACTTCGATTCAGCTCGATCAGATAGCTCTAATAGAGCCAGGACCCGGTCTATCTCTTTTTTTTCCACTCCTTTAATATGAGCAGAGATTTGCAAATTACGCCTGCCACTTATATAAGGATAAAAATTAGGGCGTTCTAACAATGCCCCTATACGAAAATGATCGTTATCGGAAAAAGACAAATTCCAATTATACTCCCCTTTACTTGCCCGTACTACCCCCAGTATAATACTTAAAAGAGTAGTTTTACCACTACCATTGGGGCCTAAAATTCCATAAGTAGCCCCTTGGGGAATATTTAGAGTAAAATCATTTAATGCTTGTATTGCCCCATACTGCTTAGAAAGGTGATGAGTTTCTAATACATTTTCAGACAAAGAGCATACTGATTTAGTTTATAATAGAAAAGCCCTCTCATGCTTGATAAAAGGTATGTACATTAGCGAAGAGTCTTATTCTTCTTTTGCCTCTTCTCCCAACTCTTTGTCCAATAAATATAAACCTCTACTATCTTCGCCAGCTATCTTCACCCTATCCAAAATAGTAGCGAAGGTATCTTCCTCTTCGAGTTGTTCTTCTACAAACCATTGCAAGAAGTTAAAAGTCGTATAATCCTTTTCTTCCAAGGCTAAGTCAACTATATTATTGATCGATTTCGTCACTGATTGTTCATGTTCCAATACATCCTTAAACATTTGAGGAATAGAATCCACTTCCTTCGGAGGTTCCTCAATTTTAGGAGCCAATGCTCGCCCACCTGCATCATTGATATAATGAAATATTCGCATCATATGTTGTCGTTCTTCAGTAGACTGGGCCAACATATATTCAGAAGTGCCCACAAAACCAATTGAATCACACCATGAGCCTAAAGCCAAATAATAATTAGAAGCATAAGCTTCTTTAGCAACCTGTTTATTGAGTGTTTTCTCCATCTTTTTTGATAGCATAATTACTTTTTAATTTTGTTTAAAATAAAATGAGTAATAGAAATTTATAGATAATTAATAAACTAATTTTCGTCTTAAGATCTTTTATCGACCGGCTCCTGCTTCTCTGTTGTATCATATCCCCACTCAGGACAACTATGACAATCTCCCTCCTTTTGCGACCCACAACTTCCTAAAAATAAAACTACAAGAACGCCACTAACAAAAGCAAACCTCTTAACAGTTTTTATACTAAAATTCATGATTGACTTATTTTCTAACCATTACGAGTAATCCAAAGATAACAATTTTTTATAACTTTTCAGGTGCCTATACAATGCAAAAATAATATATACCCGAATAAGAAACCGCTATAACTTTTTCCTTGTTAAAAAATAAAAAAATATTAGTAGCTCCACTGGACTGGGGTTTAGGACACACTACTCGTTGTATTCCTATTGTAAGAACCTTACAAAGATGTGGAGCACGTCCCATTTTAGCAGCCAGTGGTAGTGGACACACACTTTTCCGTCAAACATTTCCCTCATTACCTTTACTACAAATGCCCGGTTACAAGATAAAATATTCCTCCCATTGCACCGCTGCTTTTTCATTACTCAGTCAGTTGCCTAAAATATTGCAAAGTTTCCAACAAGAACACCGATGGCTGCAACGGCAAAACAAAACTTTACAATTAGACGGCATTATCTCCGATAATAGATATGGGTTATGGCATAAAAATCTTCCCTCCGTTTTTATGACGCATCAACTATTTATCAAGCCCCCTCCAGGATTGAAATGGTGTCAATACTTTCTTAATGAAACTATAAGGGGGTTATTACTTAAACACGATGCTTGTTGGATCCCTGATTTTCCTCCTCCTCATCATTTAAGTGGTGATCTGGCACATACCGGATCTCCCCCACACCCCAATTCTTATCTTATTGGTACTCTTTCCCGTTTCCAACCTTCATCTCAAAAAAAGAGCAGCAATGCTTATGATATTGTTGCGATCTTATCAGGGCCAGAACCCCAACGTACTTACCTTGAAAAAAAATTAATCCATCAACTTCAATCAACCTCTTATTCAACTTTGATTGTCAGGGGAAAGCCCCAACAAAAAAGTTATTCGATCAAAGAAAATATAAGGTTGGTACCGCACCTGGACACTTCAGTCCTACAAAGAAAAATAATAAATGCTCGATATGTTATTGCCCGAGCGGGTTACAGTACTATAATGGACCTCATTCAATTACAAAAGAGGGCTATATTGATTCCAACACCGGGACAAACAGAGCAAGAATATCTGGCCCAACGCTTACATCAAAAAGGATTCTTTTATCAAATTCCGCAGCAACATTTTATAATAGAAAAAGCCCTAAAACAGATCGATCAACTCTCTACCCCTCTCCCTCCCCCTCCTAAAGGTCAACTATTAAAAAAAGCGTTGGATAATCTTAATCAAATCATAACCCCTCAAGGCGGATACTCCACATAATTTCTTTCTGTTTCAAATAATCTGATTTTTAGTTCATATTTATCTGATAATTGTTGGCGCAAGCGTTGGTAAATTACAATAGCCAAGTTTTCAGTGGTAGGAATTTTGTCTTCAAAATCATCAATATCTTCATTAAGGTTTTTATGATCAAAACGGTCGACCACCCGATCCTGAATAATTTCATTTAAATCAGATAAATCTATAACATAACCCGTTTGGGGATCTTGTTCTCCGATCACCTTAACATGCAGTTCATAATTATGACCATGAAAATTAGGATTGTTACATCTGCCAAACACTTGTTGATTTCTCTCTTCACTCCAATCTTTATTATACAAGCGATGAGCAGCATTGAAATGTGCTTTTCGAACCACGGCCACTTTCATAATTATTCAACTTTATTGTATATTTAGAAAATTGAGCGTGATTAATAATAACTAAATTTAATGGCTACTACAAACACAGTTGAGGTTTCCTTCCATTTATGCTATTCGAAGAGGTAATAAACCAACAAGGCGTCAAGGATAAGTTACGTAAATCTGTTCAAGAAAAACGTCTTCCCCACGCCCAATTATTGCTCGGACCTGAAGGTAGTGGAGGCCTTCCCTTAGCCTTAGCTTACGCTCAATATATTAATTGTGAGCAGCCAACGGAAACTGATTCTTGTGGTTCCTGCCCATCATGTCAAAAGGCTGCAAAAGGGATCCACCCCGATATACACTTTAGTTTCCCCGTAATAAGAAAAAAATCTAACCAACCTCCCATAAGTGACCATTGGATAGAAGAATGGCGGGAGTTTTTAAAACACTCTCCGTATCAGAATGATTATCAATGGCTTCAGTTTATCAATGCTGAGAACAAACAAGGGAATATAACCGTCAATGAATGTCAAAAAATAATTAACAAACTCAACTTAAAAACCTACGAAGGACATAATAAGGTAATGATCATGTGGCGCCCGGAATATTTAGGCAAAAATGGGAATGTACTACTTAAAATTATCGAAGAGCCTCCTCCCAATACTGTTTTCCTATTGGTAGCTCAAAACCAAAATGCTTTACTCAACACTCTTTTATCACGGTTACAAATCGTAAAAGTTCCTCCCCTTACAGATCAAAGTATACAACAAGCTTTACAGGAAAAATATGAAGTCAGTGAACAGGATGCTCAACACATTGCTCATTTGTCAGATGGAAATTTTGCGGAAGCTATTCAACACATAGAAGAAGACAACGAACAACTGTTAAAGCAATTGAGTCAATGGCTATATATTTGCCAGAAAGAGAAAGGAATTCAACGCGTTAAGTGGATTGATCAAATTGGTCGCTTGGGACGAGAAAGCCAAAAGCACTTTATTAAATATACGATTCATATTCTTAGAGAAACGCTCTTATATAAACATCATAATCAATATCAGCCGCGAGTCAATAAAGCTGAGTTAGGACGTATAAAAAAGTTAGCTCAGCGTTTAGCTACTCCGCAGCTAAACAATATCATAGGTCACTTTGACCGAGCCTATTATGCAATAGAGCGCAATGCTAATCCCAAACCTTTATTTTTTACACTTTCCCATTACATGAGTAAATCTCTCAACAAAGAATGGAATCAATCAATAGCATCATAAAAAAAGTCCCCTATATTTGCAGTATGCATGACAACAAACTAAAAAATTTCCCTTCTTGTATTTGTTGGAAAAACGGTATTACCATAATTGTTTTTTTATTATTGACACTCAGTTGCGGGAAACGTAATAACATTTACGAACATCAAAAATCTATTCCTGATTTCCAATGGTCTTACGATTATAAACCCGCTTTCAAGGTTTCAATAAAAGATACACAAGCCAAATATAACATTTACACTATCATACGTCATAATGATAAATACCCCTTCAATAATCTCTGGCTAATATTTCACACTATTTCACCATCGGGAGAGCAAAAGCGAGAGCGAATAGAATTAGAATTAGCTAAAAAAAGTGGAAAATGGTATGGCGCCGGCTTAGGGGGAATGTGGGAGGTTTTAATACCAATTAAAGAAAAAGTTAGTTTTGAGGAAAAAGGCCTTTATACGTTTAAATTAGAACAACACATGCGTCAAAATCCTCTGCCGGCGATCATGAATGCCGGTATACGAATAGAGCGTATCAAAAAAGGACTTAACTTAAAAAAGTAGTTTTTCTAAAAGGAAGATAAAATTTTTATAGCTGTCTTTGCTCTTCTTTTAACAAAAGGTATCTCCTATTCTAATCGTTGTTCTAAGTCCAGATCCTGATCTTTTGCCCACTTTTTTGCTTTTTCATAACCAGCATCGGAATGTCGTACAATACCCGTAGCGGGATCATTATGTAAAACACGCATCAGGTTACGATCAGCACTGGCTGAACCATCTGCTACGATGACCATACCCGCATGAAGCGAATAACCCATACCGACTCCTCCACCATGGTGAAATGAAACCCACGTAGCTCCACTGGCCGTATTGACTAAAGCATTCAACAGGGGCCAATCAGCAATAGCATCAGAACCATCTTTCATATTTTCCGTTTCTCTATTCGGAGAGGCTACCGAACCGCTATCGAGGTGATCTCGTCCAATGACTACCGGTGCTTTTAACTTTCCACTTCGCACTAACTCATTAAAAGCCAACCCTGCCTCTTCTCTTTCCCCCATACTCAACCAACAAATACGCGAAGGCAACCCCTGGAACTCAATTTTCTCCTGGGCTAAATTAATCCAACGTTTCAAACCTTCATTATCCGGGAACAAACGTAGCAACTCTTTATCTGTTTCATATATATCCTGGGGATCTCCCGACAGCGCCACCCATCGGAAAGGCCCTTTCCCTTCACAAAAAAGCGGACGTATAAATGCTGGTACAAAGCCCGGGAACTCAAAAGCTTCTGCTAATCCATGAGACTTAGCTTGCCCTCTGATATTGTTCCCATAATCAAACGTTATGGCTCCTTGCTCTTGCAAATCAATCATCAATTGCACATGTTTTACAATTGTATCCAAAGATCGCTTCGTATACTCGTCCGGATCATTCTTTCGAAGCTGTGCTGCTTCCTCTACACTCATATTCTCGGGATAATATCCATTCAATTCATCATGGGCAGAAGTCTGATCAGTTAACACATCAGGAACTATATCACGTTCCAGCAGCCGTTCTAATAAATCAACGGCATTACATTGTATACCAATAGAAACCGCCTCATTTTCATCTTTAGCCGTTAAGGCTTTATCAATAGCTTCATCTAAATCGTCAGCCTCTTGATCAAGGTAACCACTTTGCAACCTTTTATTTATCCGTTGTTGTTCCATCTCAGCGGCTAAACAAACTCCCTCGTTCATGGTAATAGATAAGGGCTGGGCTCCTCCCATTCCTCCTAATCCTGCAGTAACACAAAGACGACCGGACAAAGAACCATCAAAATGTTTGTTGGCAGCTGCCAAAAAGGTTTCATAGGTACCCTGTACGATACCCTGGGAACCTATATATATCCATGAGCCGGCTGTCATTTGGCCATACATAATCAATCCTTTCTTCTCTAACTTCCGGAATTCTTTCCAGTTGGCCCAATTCGGTACGAGATTAGAATTAGCTATAATAACCCGGGGGGCTTGTCGATGAGTGGGTAAAATACCCACGGGCTTCCCCGATTGAACTAAAAGAGTTTCGTCCTGATCGAGGGCTTTTAAAGCTTTC
>CAZIGO010000014.1:0-787 GCA_964538595.1 uncultured Chitinophagales bacterium
TATCTTAGGGGATACCGTCAAGTTCGTCTCATTAGATCCGCATCGTATCATAATGACGGGCCGGATCAACCATTTTATCTCGGCCTTTGGAGAACATGTGATTGCTGAAGAGGTAGACCGGGCTTTATCAGTTGTAGCGGAAGCGGAAAATGCGGATGTGGTAGAGTTTACGGTTGCTCCCCATGTGAAAGAAAAGGAAGATGAAGATGCTTTCCATGAATGGTTCGTCGAGTTTGGTGATCGTTCCCCTGATAACCTGGAAGATTTTGCGCGTCGTATTGATCAAAAATTGCAAGAACAGAATGCCTATTATAAAGATTTGAGACAGGGTAATGTATTAAAACCCCTTCGATTGAACGTATTGTCTGCTAATACATTTCGGGAAGTGATGAAAGAAGCAGGACGGTTGGGTGGACAAAATAAAGTGCCTCGCCTCCAAAACGATCGGCAATGGGCTAAAAAGCTAAAACCAAGATGTGTTTATAAAGTTAAACCGTAAAACTTACCCGAGTAATGTATAGTAACCGGGTAACCCCCTAAATATTATAAAAACTTTTTAGGATAGGAATTAAGGATAGTGACGAACAACTATTAATTTTGTTATTTCATCAAAAGTGATCTGTTATGGCTAAGGCATTAACTGATATGAAGTGTAAACCTTGTGAAGAAGGCGTGCCTCCTATTGATCAATCCCAAGCGAAAGAATATATACAGCAGTTGAGTGAGGGATGGTCGTTAACCGAAGAAAACACCATTCACCGAAAATTTGAATTTCAGGATTTCAAGG
>CAZIGO010000014.1:797-4127 GCA_964538595.1 uncultured Chitinophagales bacterium
AGAAGGCCATCATCCCGATATTTATATTTTTTACAATCTCGTAGAAATCACTCTTTTTACTCATGCTATCGATGGGTTATCGGAAAATGACTTTATCGTAGCAGCTAAGATCGATCAAGTTGTCCAATAAAAAACGGCATATCGCCATTTTAGGGTCCACTGGCTCCATCGGGACGCAAGCCCTATCAGTAATAGAACAACAAGCTGATTATTTAGTTCCTGAAGTTTTAACGGCCCATTCCAATACTGATCTTTTAATTCAACAAGCCAAAAAGTGGAGGCCCAATGCTGTTGTTATCGGGAATGAAGAAAAATATGAGACGGTACAAGAAGCATTGGACCCCTTAGATATAAAAGTGTTCGCCGGTGCAAATTCTATCAAAGACATTGTAGCCCTGGATTCTATTGATATGGTGTTAGTAGCTTTAGTGGGTTATGCTGGTGTGCGACCTACTTTAAAAGCGATTGAAGCCGGAAAGACAATAGCACTGGCCAATAAAGAAACAATGGTAGTAGCGGGGCAATTAGTGACGGCTTTTGCCAAAGAAAAGGGGGTTAATATTTTACCGGTCGATTCAGAACATTCGGCTATCTTTCAATGTTTACGGGGGGAATTTCAAAATCCAGTAGAAAAAATTCTATTAACAGCTTCAGGAGGGCCTTTCCGTGGCTTTTCCCGTGAATCTTTACAAAATGTAACGAAGGAAGAAGCCCTGGATCATCCTAATTGGGAGATGGGAGCAAAAATTACCATTGACTCCGCCACTATGATGAATAAGGGGTTAGAGGTGATTGAAGCTCGTTGGCTCTTTCACTTGCCGCCCGAACAAATTGAAGTAGTGGTCCATCCTCAATCTATCGTACATTCTTTAGTGCAGTTTAAAGATGGAGCAATAAAAGCGGAGATGGGTTTGCCCGATATGCAACAGCCTATCCAGTATGCTTTGACTTATCCTAATCGGTTACCTTCTAATATAGAACGCCTCAACCTGGTGAAGCAAGGGGAGCTTACTTTTGAAGCTCCCGATCGCGATACTTTCCGGTGTTTAGATTTGGCCTATGAAAGCTTGAAGAAGGGCGGTAACATGCCTTGTGCGCTTAATGCTGCTAATGAAATTGCAGTACAAGCTTTCTTGGATGAAGAAATTTCATTTTTGGATATACCCATGATAATCGAAGATAGCTTGGGAACCATTAATGAAGAACAGCATCCCAGTTATGATGCCCTTGTCCAAACAGATCAGAAAATAAGAGAAATAGCGCAGCAAAAGGTGAACAAAATTGTAAAAAGCGGCTGATTATCGGAAGTTAAAAGGGATAGTTTGACAATAAGGAAGAAGCTGCGATAAAAAAGCAACTTACCATGGATATTTTTATAATGGCAACCCAACTTATTTTGGCACTCACCATTTTGGTGTTTGTCCATGAAGGGGGGCATTTCTTGGCGGCTAAGTGGTTTAAAATGCGGGTAGATCGCTTTTTCATCTTTTTTGATCCGTGGTTTCGGTTATGGGGCAAAAAGATCGGAGAAACTTTATATGGCATAGGTTGGCTCCCCCTCGGTGGATATGTGAAGATCGCGGGCATGGTGGACGAATCACTTGATACTGAACAATTAGAAAAAGAACCAGAACCTTGGGAATTCAGAGCAAAACCGGCAGGTCAACGTTTCATAGTTATGGTGGCAGGGGTGACGATGAATATTATTTTAGGAATATTGATATTTATAGGAATTACTTATTATTACGGAAGCCAGTATTTACCAGTCAGTGAATTAAATAGAAATGGCATAGTGGCTAAGGAGTTGGGGGAGAAAGCCGGTCTCCAAACCGGTGATAAGATTTTAGCTGTCAATGGAAAGAAAGTAGAGCGCTTTAGTGAAATTCAAGCGGGTGTCGTTTCTTTAGATAAGGAAAAAAGTACAGTACTGACCATAGAAAGAGAGGGAGAACGGAAACAAATAACCATTCCGCCGGACTTCACGAGTCAAATAATAGATGCGGGGATGCGAGGGTGGCAACAAAAATTTATCATGCCTCGCAAAACTTTTACAATTCGTCGTGTAGTCAAAGGAAGTCCCGCTGAAAAGGCAGGGTTGCAGGCGGGGGATAGTATTGTGTCTATTGAAGATCAATCAATTAAATATTTCCATGAAGCGGCTTCCCTGATACAGGAAAATAAAGGCCAATCCATTAGTCTTAAGGTCGCTCGTAATGGATCGCTCCAGTCGTTGACGGCTCAAGTCAATAAAAAAGGAAACTTAGGTTTTATTGCTGACCCGAATATCAAACGGGAGAAAAAATCTTATGGCTTTTTAACTTCTGTCAAAAGAGGAAATGCCAAAGCATGGGGTAGTTTGTATGCCAATATTGCTGGGCTTGGTAAAATTTTAAGTGGTGATATTTCAGCTCAAAAGGCTGTAGAGGGACCGATTGGTATAGCTCGTGTATATGGGAGTAGCTGGAATTGGCAACGATTCTGGTTTTGGACAGGGTTGTTATCTATGTGGTTGGCCTTTATTAACATCATACCTATCCCGGCCCTGGATGGTGGCCATGTAATGTTTATTTTGTATGAAATGATTAGTGGCCGTAAACCCAGCCAGCGATTTGTGGAAGTCACTCAAATGGCCGGGATGATTTTCCTTTTAGCACTTATGGCTTTCGTTATTGGTAATGATATTTGGAAACTCTTCAATTAATACTCTTCTTCTGTCTATATTTTGCTACACTTATAAAGTTATTCACGTCTGATTGTCCACAACTCTGCCCGGGAAAGATACTATTTGTGACAAGCAATGTTGATATTTGTGAAAAATGTGGAAATCTTATGAGGCATTCGATATTAACTACGTTGATAGTATTGAGTTTTGTGTTGTGTGGTAATACCCAAGAACCCGTAAAGCGCTCTGCTGAAGGAGATTCTTTTAATTATGAAAAAGTTATGATCATCCCTTATAATACAAAGATGACTTTTATTGAAGAAGAACAGCAGTTGGCGCAAAAAAACCAGGTTGATGTGGAAGAAGTGAGATGGCGTTTCCGATACGGGTTAGGCCATAACATCAATGTTCGTATCATGTCTGATTATAAAACCAAACATTTCCTTCCTGATGATACCAGTGATGAGATATATAAGGATCTCCAATCTATCTATAGTAATATTAGCTATCATTACAAGGAAAACACCACTACTTCGGATTCCTCTTCTGTGTTACTTTCTTCCAATGGCTCGAAAGGTGTGGTGCGGCAGGCCCAAGAAGAAGACCAAGTTATGGATGTTGAAGTAGAAGATAAAGAGTTGCTTCATTACTTATCGGATAAATACGGA
>CAZIGO010000014.1:4137-11862 GCA_964538595.1 uncultured Chitinophagales bacterium
TCTTTTTATAAATCAGTTTGAAGTAAAAACGGATTATAAAAAATGCTTAGACCGGACCGTCGATAAATTCAATCGATCGGTTAAAGTGCACTATACTATAATGAATGCGGAAGGCAAGAAAATGGAGGCGAATGCTGTGCAAGTAAATTATAAAAATAACACTCACAACTTGGATGCTATCATACAGGATAACTTCCCTTTAGTCGCCCAGCATATCAAAGCGGAAATGCCGGAAAAGAAGAAGGTGAAGGACGGGGCAGAATCGCAAGAATTAGTAGAACAAATGGAGAAAAAGGATAAAAGTGAAAAAGACAAGGAGAATTGGATGATCAACGATTATAGATAATTTCAGTACCATTTCCTAATATTAAAATTACCCCTCTTTACTCGACGGGAAATTCTCCCCTTAATAAGAATTAGCTATAAATTCATAACATTTTATTGGCCTTTCCACATTTGATATAAATTGTTCAAATTTTATATCGGCTTACATGGGATATTTTCTTAAAATCTCGTTATATTGGAATTCCTATGAAAGTAATAAAAGTATTTGTAATATTTTTAATATTGTTTCTTACTCCTTTCATGGTTGGGGCACAGTGTCCGGACAGTATAGTGGTAAACTTCGATAACGATTCCTGCAGTGGTTGGACGACCGATAAGTTAACTGCCCCCAGTTCTACTACTTGGGCTTGTGGGCGTCCGGATAAGAATGTTATTAATGGTACTCCTTCTAATTACAATGCATGGGTAAACGGAGATACGACGGGAATATATGATGCTGATGAAAAATCCTACGTCATCAGTCCGATTTATGACTTTTCTTGTATTCAAGATCCTTACCTGGCAATAGATATCTGGTGGGAGGTGGAAGATACTTGGGATGGGGCAGCAATACAATATAGTTTGGATAGTGGTAGTACATGGAAAGATATAGGAGATAAAGGGGATAGTAATTGTATTACTCGTAACTGGTATAATGAAGATAGTGTGAATCGTTTAGAAACGAATAATAGTGATGGCTGGAGTGGTCATGATAGTTCTACTACCGGGAGTTGTTCTGCTGAAGGCAATGGAAGTGGTCAATGGGTAACAGCGCAACATTGTTTGAGTGGATTGGGAGGTGAACCGGATGTGCAATTTCGCGTTATTTTTGGAGCGGGTGGGATTTGTCAATGTGAAGGATTTGCTTTTGATAACTTTAAAATATTGGAACCCGATCGCCCGTCGGTCACTATTGATCAATCCAATCCTGCTATTTGTAAAGGGGATTCCATTTCACTAACTACCACCACTTCAACATGTGGCAACTCCTACCTTTGGAATACCGGTGCTTCATCTGATACCCTTCGGGTAAGCCCGGCGAAAGATTCTACTTATTCGGTAACTGTGACCAAAACTCAATGCACAAAAAATCGTTATGATACAGCTTCTGTAACGGTAACGGTTGATACACAAGTCACTGCGGGTATTATGGCCCCTGATTCTGTTTGCCCCGGTGATTCGGCTACACTGACAGGAGTGGGGGCGCCACAATACGTATGGAATACGGGAGCGACTACTTCCTCTATCGAAGTATTGCCGGCAGACAGTGCTACCTATTGGGTAAAAGGAAAAAATGGACTTTGCAAAGATACGGCTCGCGATACTATATACCATCATGCTCAGCCAACAGCGACCGTCAGTGGAGTAGATTCCATCTGCAGTACGGATACGACAACATTAACGGCGTCGGGAGGTATTGATTATACTTGGAGTAATGGAGATACAACGTCGTCCGTTGACGTGTCTCCCAATAATACGACCCTCTATACAGTAACAGTAGCTAATGCAGCGAGTTGCCGGGATACTGCTCACTACGAAGTGGCTGCTGATACGGCCGTTACTGTTCAGGTAAGCGGGGTGGATAGTATATGCCCGGGCGATACGGCTCAATTATCAGCCCAGGGAGCGCCGGCGTACCGCTGGGTGACGGGAGCTACCACAAAATCCATCGATGCCAGCCCCAATAATGACTCTGCCTATTGGGTAGTAGGGAATAATGGGCTTTGTGAGGATACGGCTGAACATACTTTATCCCTACATCCGTCACCGACGGCTGCTGTCAGTGGAGTAGACTCTATTTGCAGTACAGATACGACGACATTAACAGCGTCGGGGGGCGTGGACTATACCTGGAGCAACGGGGGTACGACATCGTCCGTTGACGTGTCTCCCAATAGTACGACTCAGTATACAGTGACAGTAGCCAATGCAGCAAGCTGCCAGGATACCGCTCACTACGAAGTGGCTGCTGATACGGCCGTTACTGTTCAAGTCAGTGGTGTGGATAGTATATGCCCGGGTGATACGGCTCAACTATCAGCCCAGGGAGCGCCGGCGTATCGATGGGTGACGGGAGCTACGAAAAAATCTATCGATGCCAGTCCCAATAATGACTCTACTTATTGGGTAGTGGGGAATAATGGGCTTTGTCAAGATAGTGCTTTTAAAACTTTGGGAGTCAGCTCTTCTATTTCAGCGACGGTAAGTGGTCCGGATAGTATTTGTAAAGGTCATACGGCTACTCTGGTAGCGGGGGGAGGCACCGCGTTTGAATGGAGTACCGGTACAACAAAAGATACATTATTAATTACCTCAATGAAGGATACTGCTTATTGGCTCCGGGCGACAAGTGCAAGTTGCTTTGATACTATCTTTGATACGTTAAAGGTTACCCCTGATATATCAACAAATATAATGGGCGTGGATTCTATATGTGAATGGTATTAGCTATGATTGGAGTACGGGAGCCACGGATTCCGCGATTACAGTTTCACCGGCCAATAATACGCTTTATTCGGTGACGGTAGGTAATAAGTTCAATTGTCGTGATACAGCCGATTATTTAGTACGCACGGATTCTGCATTTTCATTACAATTGGCGGGTGTCGATAGTATTTGTGCCATTGACACTGTAACCTTGAAAGCATCAGGTGCCCCTTTCTATCATTGGTCTACCGGCGCGACGGCAGATTCAATAGAAGTGAGGCCCGGCAAAGATTCCAGTTATTGGGTAGTGGGCATTCATAACTTATGTCGTGATACTATTACGGATTCCATTGCTACTGCTCCCGGCGTTTCAGCTAATATTTTTAGTTCTGAAGATAGTATTTGTGAAAAAGATTCCGTTACGTTAGTGGGAGCGGGAGGCCCCCAATATAAATGGTCTACTGGGGAAAAGGATGATAGTATTGAAGTAGCCCCTGATAGTACTGGTGTGTACAGTATTACTATTTCTAATACTCATTGTGAAGCAGTAGCTACCGAACGGGTCACTGTGCTCAATCGTAAAGCCGTGGGCATAAGTGGAGTGACCGACCTTTGTCCGACAGATACCACCAGTTTAAGTGCAAAAGGAGGCGGCACCTATGAGTGGAGTACCGGGGATAAAAATGCTTCGATAACGGTTCATCCTGACCAGTCAACTACTTATCGCGTAACAGTTAACAACCGATGTGGTACTTTTACTGATTCTATTACTGTTGATCTATATGATCTGCCCAAAGTATCAGCGGGGCCCGATACCGTCATAACGGAAGGACAAAAACTGACTTTAAACGCTGAAGGAGGCGTGTCCTATACTTGGTCGCCTCCCCTTTATTTATCTTGCTTTGCTTGTTCTGATCCCGTGGCCCAACCCGATACATCCATCCGGTATACCGTGTTTATCACTGATAGTCATAATTGTGTTCAAGCCAAAACAGTAACCCTCCAGGTTGAGGATCGAATCGATAAAAAGTTATATATCCCTAATGCATTTAGTCCTAATGGGGATGGTAAAAACGAGGTATGGCGGGTGAGAGGTACTGTCGACATACAGCAAATCTTTGTTTATGACAGGTGGGGCAATAAATTATTTGAAGCCGAAGGGAATAACAGAGGTTGGGATGGTACGTCGTCCAACGGCAAAAAGGTAGAAACCGGCGTATATGTCTATTACATTGAAATTAAAGGCGAAGATGGGAAAACAATAAAGAAAAAGGGCACGGTACATCTTATGCGTTAACAATAGATAGTTTCCCCACCTGCTGAATACATCTTAACAGGGTAAAGTTTTATATACTCTCCGCTTTCCCATTCCAAAGATAAAATCATCCCCGGCGCTCATTGATTATTATGATAGTTTTTATTTTACCTAAGATTAAGCTGTATAGGTTGTTAGACGGGTCTTCTTTGATTTTAATTATTCAAGGTTTCATTCTTAATTTTACCGGAAATAATCGTATCTTTGCCCTGCATCATTAAATTGTTCGAATTAAAAAGAATAGCATGGATATAAATTTGCATTCCACCGATTGGTTTAGTGATCGACATATCGGACCGGATCAAGAAGAGACACAGGAGATGTTAGACACCGTGGGCGCCAATTCTTTGGAGGAGTTGATCGATGAGACTATACCCCCTTCGATCCGGTTGCAGGAACCCTTAAACTTGCCACCTGCCCTCAGTGAACACCAATTTTTAACGAAACTCCGTTCTACTGCTGAAAAGAATAAGATTTATAAATCCTTTATTGGCATGGGGTATTATGAAACGGTCATGCCTTCTGTTATTCGTCGGAATGTTTTAGAAAATCCAGGTTGGTATACACCTTATACACCCTATCAAGCTGAGATTGCACAGGGTAGATTGGAAGGTTTGTTAAATTTTCAGACCATGGTAAGTGATTTGACCGGTCTGGAGATTGCTAATGCCTCTCTTTTGGATGAAGGAACGGCAGCAGCAGAAGCTATGGCTATGCTCTACAATATTAAAAATAAACGAGCCAAGGATCCGGCTACGAAGTTTTTTGTAGCAGAAGAATGTTTTCCTCAAACGATTGAGATTTTACGTTCCCGGGCCCATCCGCTGGGTATTGAATTAGTGATTGGCGATCCCGACAATTTTACGCCCGATGAAGAATTTTTTGGAGCGTTATTGCAATACCCGAATAATAGCGGGGACATTAAGGATTACTCCCCTTTTGTCGAAAAAGTGCATGAAGCTGGTGCTTATGTGGCGGTAGCTGCTGATATATTAAGTCTTACCCTGCTTACTCCTCCGGGAGAATGGGGAGCTGATGCTGTTGTGGGCTCCACACAGCGTTTGGGAGTGCCTATGGGGTATGGAGGCCCTCACGCCGCTTATTTTGCTACTCGGGAAAAATTTAAACGTAAAGTACCGGGACGACTCATAGGAGTATCGATTGATGCCCATGAGGATCAAGCATTCAGAATGGCACTACAAACAAGAGAACAGCATATCCGGCGAGAGCGGGCTACCTCGAATATCTGTACTGCTCAGGCCCTGTTGGCTAATATAGCGGGTATGTATGCCGTGTATCATGGTCCAGAAGGATTACGAAATATCGCCCAACGAATCCATGCGCTCACTAAATTACTTGATCATGAAATCACAGAATTAGGGTATGAACAGTATAACGATCATTACTTTGATACTCTTAAAATAGCTGTCAACAGTGATACGGTGCGTCAGAAGATAAAGGAAGCCTCTGAGCGAGCCCGCGTGAATTTCCGCTATTTTGAGGATGGTGATGTAGGGATTGCTATGGATGAAGCCAAACAACCGGAGGACGTAGCTGTGATCGCTAAAATATTTGCCAAAGCAAACAATAAAACTTATGAAAGCAAAGACTACCAAAAATTAGCGGAGCAGATCCAATTGGATTATCCCCAAAATTTGGTACGGGAAAGTGACTATCTTACCCATCCCATATTTAATAGTTACCATTCCGAGACGGAAATGATGAGGTATTTGAAGCATCTTGAAAATAAAGATCTCGGTTTGAATCGGAGCATGATCCCCTTAGGGTCCTGTACTATGAAATTGAATGCGGCTTCCGAACTATTGCCGATCACTTGGCCGGAGTTTGCTAATATTCATCCTTTCGCTCCTCAAGATCAGGCAAAGGGATAGGCTGATGTTATCAATGAACTTTCCGATATCTTGTGTGAGATAACTCAACTTGATGATTGTTCGTTACAACCCAATTCAGGCGCCCAGGGAGAATTTACCGGCCTTTATTTGATTAAGGCTTATCATGATGATCACGGGGAAGAGCAAAGGAATAAAGTATTGATCCCTGAATCAGCTCACGGGACGAACCCGGCTAGTGGAGTAATGGCGGGTATGGAAGTAGTGGTGGTAGATTGTGATGAAGAAGGGAACATCGATACCGCAGATTTACGGGAAAAAGCTGAAAAGTATAGTGACACACTGGCGGCTATTATGATTACGTATCCTTCCACTCATGGTGTTTTTGAAGAGAATATTGCAGAGATTTGCGATATTGTCCATGAAAATGGAGGACAGGTCTACCTCGACGGAGCCAATATGAATGCACAAGTAGGTTTTACCAGCCCGGCTAAGATCGGGGCTGATGTCATTCATCTTAACCTTCATAAAACTTTTAGTATTCCACATGGCGGAGGTGGACCTGGCATGGGACCGGTCTGTGTGGCTGAGCATTTAAGTGATTATCTCCCTACCCATCCTATTATTGAAATTGGCGGGGAGAAAGGTATTGCAGCGGTTAATGCGGCTCCCTGGGGGAGTGCTAATATCTTATTGATCTCTTATGCTTATTTTAAAATGTTAGGCCGTGAAGGATTAGAACGCGTTACTCAACATGCCATACTTCATGCCAATTATATTAAAGAATGTTTGAAAGATCAGTACCCGGTCGTATATACAGGGAAAGATGATCGGGTCGCTCATGAGTATCTTATAGATTTACGTAACATGAAGCGAGAAGTTGGTATTGATGAAAATGATATTGCTAAACGACTGATCGATTACGGTTTTCATGCTCCCACTATGTCCTTCCCGGTGATGAATACCATGATGATCGAACCGACAGAAAGTGAACCTAAAGATGAGCTCGATCGCTTTTGTAAAGCGATGCAATCGATCCATGAAGAGATCAAAGAAATTGTAGCCGGTAAAGTGGACCCGGAAGATAATGTGTTAAAAAATGCGCCTCATACCTTAGAAGAGGTGGTAGCTGATGAGTGGAATCATCCCTATTCGCGGGAAAAAGCGGCTTTTCCCTTGCCTTTTGTTAAAAATGGCAAGTATTGGTCGCCGGTAGCCCGGGTCAATAACCCTTATGGCGATCGTAACCTGATCTGTACTTGTCCTCCTATTGAAAGCTATACAGAAGAGGCGGCTGTATAATTACCTTCTAACGCTCTTCTATCTATATACTTTTCGGGGAGGTTACAGGGCTTAATTTATCCAGGAAAAGGATAATCTATAGACACTATCAACTTTTCCTTTGTTACAGTAAAGATGACCTTCTTAAACACTCTTTTGAAACAGGAGTGTAGTTTGGCTAATTTAATGGATCATCACTTTGAAGCGAGCCTGTTCGTGAGGACCTTCTAATAAGACAAAGTAAAGTCCGCTCCTCACGTGCGACAAATCAAGCGTGGTTTGTCCGTTTAATGATTTTGTTAACAAGGTGCGGTGTACCACTTTGCCGGTTGTGTTGATCACCTTGAGGTGATCAAAATCAGATGAATTTTGTTTCCATTCAACGGTAAATCGTCCCGAGGAAGGGGTAGGATAAATATGTAGGTAAGGAGAAGCCTTTTTATTAGCGATACCGGTATTTTCGGTTACTTCCACACTATCGATAGTTTGACAGCCATTGGTATCTGTAATGGTGGTGGTGTACATGCC
>CAZIGO010000014.1:11872-20409 GCA_964538595.1 uncultured Chitinophagales bacterium
ATCGGCTTGCGTCCCGTCTTGCCATTTATATTGGTAGGGAGGCGTACCACCTGTAACGGTGACCCAGGCTTTGCCGTCGTCATTTCCCGCTGTGGCTGGCAGAGAATCTGTCGCTACCTGTAAAGTAGGGGGAGCTGCTATACTAAAAGTGTCGTAGGTAGTACATCCATAACCGTCGACAACTTTTAATTGATAAGTACCGCCTCGTAAACCTTGTATACTGTCCGTAGTATCACTGGTATTGAGAGTGCTGTCTAGCTGTCCCCAATAATAACTATAATTAGGTTGGCCGCTATGGATAACAGTGTGGGCCGCTCCGTTTGTCATATCGGCACATAAATTATTACTGTCGACTACGGTTGTAATATCAGAGCGTATCGGTGTGTGAACTGTAACGGTATCTTTGGTTTGACAGCCCAGCGAGTCGGTAACAGTTAAGATATAATTGGTGGTGTCGGTAGGGGAGGCTACTGGATGAGCCGTGTTAGGACTATCGAGACTGGCAGTAGGAGTCCAACTGTAAGAGACAGGCGATTCATAAACGCTGATTGCGGTTGGATTTCCTCCCAAATGAAGGGTATCACCGGGATCGCATAATTTGACCAAGGCAGGGCCGGCATCAACAATAGCAGAAGGATGCAATTTCCATAAGTCTTTTCGTAGGGAACCTTTATCATCTTCTCCGAAGCCGACGTAGCCAACACTATTGATACTGAATCCAACCCCCTCGATCCTTTTTCCGCCACCAAAATCAGCAATAGAATGCCAACTATTACCAGGAGCATAATATCCCCAAAAACTTTTCAGCTCTAATCCATTATTAGCGTCATTACCACATCCCACAAAAGCCATATCCCCGATAACGAAGGTCATAGCCGAGGCGCGGGCATTGGAGGGGAGGGTGGCGACCGGCGTCCATGTGTCACTTGTCGGGTTATACTTCCATAGATCTTTTTTACTGGTGGGACCAACGTTGTTTCCTAAACCCATATAACCTCTACCATTGATGGAAAAGGAAACAGCAGAAGCACGAGGCCCTCCTCCAAAATTTGATTTTTGTGTCCATTTATCTGTACTGGGGTTATATTGCCATACATCGGAGAGGTAGTTGAATGATATATCTAAGCCACCGGCGACATATCCTTTATTATTAATTGAAAAGGCTGTCGCATTCGTACGGGCGGAACTGTCAAATTCTGCCCGGGTTTCCCAATTATTAGCAGAGGGGATGTAAGCCCAGAAGTCTTTTTTGTATACAAGGTTCGTTTCATCAAATCCTAAGCCCACGTAACCGGTGTCTGCGATGGAGAAGCTAATGGCATATTTACGGCTGGAATCAGGGAACATAGCCTTTTGGGTCCAAACGCCACTGCCCGTAGTGGGGTCAAATGCCCATAAATCCCGGCGTTCTTGAAAATCATCATCACCCAGTCCAATATATGCAGTATCGTTGATGGTAAAGCTAACCGCTCCCTTTCGGGTGGAATCCGGGAAAATTGAAGAAACCTTGGCCCAAGCAGAATCACATTGCGTAAAGGCCGGGTTACTACTTATCATAAGAAAAACAAAGAGTAAAAGAAAGGTTGTAAAGGAGTATCGATGTTGCACCATGCGACTATTATTTTGGGTTTAATTTATCAAAAATAATTAATAAATACAAGGAAATTGATGGGGTTAAGCATTATCTAACTTCGCTTGATAAGCGGCAATAGTATCCGCTAAGCCATAATATAGAGCATCAGAAACTAAGGCATGACCAATAGATACCTCTAGCAAATGGGGAAGGTGATTGTATAAATAGGGGAGGTTGTTGAGATTTAGATCATGTCCGGCATTTACCCCCAACCCCAATTTATGGGCTTGTTGTGCAGCAGCAATATAATTTTCTATGGCTTTTTCTTTGTTTTTGGGAAAATGTTCAGCATAGGGACCTGTATAAAGTTCTACCCGGTCGGCCCCTACTTCAGCAGCGCCTTTAACAAAACTGGGTATAGGGTCGACAAAAAGAGAGACCCGGTCGCCATATTCTTTGAGTTCATCAATAACGGAAGTGAGGTAGTCGGCGTCTTCTATTGTATCCCAGCCATGATCGGAAGTTAGTTGGTCGGGATGATCGGGGACAAGCGTAATTTGATCAGGATGGGTATTACGGATCAATCGCTGCCAGGGTTCGGAAGGATACCCCTCAATATTGAACTCCGTATACAACTCTTTTGCTAATTGCCGGACATCTTCGTATCGTATATGACGTTCATCAGGGCGGGGGTGTACCGTAATACCATCTGCTCCATGTTTTTCGCAGTACTTTGCCGCTTTCAAAACATCGGGAGTGTTGCCCTCACGGGCGTTCCGAATGAGTGCTATTTTATTGATGTTTACACTTAATCGGGTCATTACAAGCCTTCTTTTTATTGAAATTTAAATAAATAAAAAAAGGTCGCCCAACATAAAATGTTTGAGCGACCTTTAAATTTATGGACTACCTTCAATAGCTAATTAATAGCGGTAATGTTCAGGCTTAAAGGGACCATTTTTAGGAATACCCAAGTAATCCGCTTGTTCTTGAGTAAGTTCATCCAATTCAACACCGATTTTTTCCAAGTGTAACCGGGCCACTTCCTCGTCCAGATGTTTGGGAAGCGTGTATACTTTATTTTCATAGTCCTCGGGGTTATTGAAAAGTTCCATTTGGGCCAACACTTGGTTGGTAAAGGAACTAGACATAACAAAAGAAGGATGGCCGTTGGCACAACCCAAGTTGACGAGTCGACCTTCCGCTAATACGATAAGGTCTTTGCCCTCAATCGTATATTTGTCGACTTGTGGTTTGATCTCAACTTTGGAGTCGCCATAATTTTCATTAATCCAATCCATATCTATCTCATTATCGAAGTGCCCGATGTTACAGAGTACCGCTTTGTCTTTCATCTTCTTGATGTGCTCTTCTGTAACGACATCTTTACAGCCGGTAGCGGTGACCACAACGTCAGCTTCAGGAATGGCATCTTCGAGTTTTTTAACTTCATAACCTTCCATTGCTGCTTGAAGCGCATTAATCGGGTCAATTTCCGAAACGATGACGCGCATATTCGCATTATCGAGGGATTGAACGCTACCTTTACCGACATCACCATATCCTGCTACGACAGCGACTTTACCGGCCAGCATCAGGTCGGTAGCTCGGCGCAAGGCATCTACCAACGATTCCCGACAACCGTATTTATTATCAAATTTGGATTTGGTAACGGAGTCGTTGACGTTAATGGCGGGAACAGGCAATGTGCCTTGTTCTTCGCGTTGGTAAAGCCGGTGAACACCGGTAGTAGTCTCTTCTGAAATTCCTCCGATATTTTGGGCAAGTTCTGGGTAGTTGTCGAGCACCATATTGGTCAGGTCACCCCCATCATCAAGGATCATATTGAGGGGCTTATCCTTATCGCCGAAGAAAAGGGTTTGTTCGATACACCAATTATATTCTTCTTGGTTTTCTCCTTTCCAAGCAAAAACGGGAATTCCTTTATCAGCAATAGCTGCGGCAGCGTGATCTTGAGTAGAGAAAATGTTACAAGAGGACCACCGGATTTCAGCGCCTAATTCGATGAGTGTTTCAATAAGAACAGCAGTTTGAATAGTCATATGAAGACAACCGGCGATACGAGCTCCTTCTAACGGTTTCTCATCTCCATATTTTTCTCGGAGCGACATTAAACCGGGCATTTCAGCCTCTGCTAATTCTATTTCGCGGTGTCCCCAGTCCGCTAAGGATATGTCTTTTACCTTATGATTTAAATCGAGATCTAATTCTGGCATAACACAATTAAGTTTTGATGATCATAATTAAATGAGGTAGCAAAGATACAACTTTTCCTTATAAAATACAACATAAACACCTTAAAATACGAAGTAGGAAGTTCAGTATATTAGCTTAGGAAAATCGCGAAAAATTTTTACAAATAAACCCTTTTTCTGATTTTTGGTTATTATTGAATAAATTCGGCAAATCAGAAAATATGCCTACCACTTCTAAAAATCCTATTTCGCTCATAAAAAATGCTATTGTAAAATTAAGACAAGCAGGTGCTTTAAGTGGAGTATTATTGTTTTTGGCTACCTTTATTGCATTAATATGGGCTAATTTACCTGGCCAATGGGGAGCGTCGTATTTTCATCTTTGGGAAGAGTTTCATATCGCTATCAGTATTGGCCATTTTACGCTCAATGAGTCATTGGTACATTGGATAAATGACGGGCTCATGGCTATGTTCTTTTTTGTGATAGGGCTTGAAATTAAACGAGAGATTTTAGTAGGTGAGCTTTCTACCTGGCGAAAGGCTTCGTTACCTATGGTAGCTGCCCTGGGAGGTGTGATTTTACCGGCATTGATTTATACAAGCTTTAATTATGGTACACCGGCAATAGACGGTTGGGGTGTTCCGATGGCTACCGATATTGCATTTGCGATAGGGGTGATGGCCATTTTAGGAAGGAATGTGCCGATATCGTTGAAAGTCTTTTTAGTGGCCTTAGCTGTTGTGGACGATATTGCTGCTGTGTTAGTGATCGCCATTTTTTATTCTTCTAATATAGAGTTGTCGAATTTGGCTATCGGTTTTGTCTGTTTTGGGATTATGGTTAGCATGAACCTGGCTAATGTAAGAAAAGCAAGTCCCTATGCTCTTATTGGAATCGGGGGGCTATGGTTGGCATTTTTGTTGTCTGGCGTACATGCTACTATCGCAGGTGTTTTGGGCGCTTTTACAATACCCACTTCTATTCGCCTTAACCCCAACTCCTTCCGGAAACGATTAGATGAGCTCATCCAAAAGTTTGAAAATCGAAATGAACCACCGCACTATATGTTATCTCATGAGCAACAAGAGTTACTCTATGAAATAGAGCAGGATGCCGGTAAGGTAGAACCTCCCTTACAACAATTGGAACGCATGATGTATCCGTGGGTAATGTATGGAGTAATGCCCCTCTTTGCTTTGAGTAATGCCGGAATCGTGTTAACAGGGGAGTTAAGCCGGGTTTTTCATCATCCGGTCAGTTTAGGTATTATACTGGGCTTAGTTGTCGGTAAAACGATTGGTATCAGTGCTTTTTCCTGGTTGGCACATAAAGTAGGATTGGCGGAATTGCCTGCTAATGTTAGATGGATACAGGTAGTAGGTGTGGCTATGCTGGCCGGTATAGGATTTACTATGGCGCTCTTTATTTCAGGCCTGGCATTTAATGATCCCGACATAGAAATTATGTCAAAAGCTGGGATATTGGCCGGTTCGCTGATAGCCGGTGTTTCAGGGTATCTGTTGTTACGTTTTACTCCCAACAAAGCAGAAATAGAAGAATAGAGTAGGATAAAAAAAGATATAACGCTTTTTACCTCCTCGTTTTTTATTATAGATCTCTGTCTCTCACAAAGGTTTTCTCAATAGAGGAAAAAAGCAGAATGAATATCGGTTGAATATAGATTGATATGGCCCCCGGGAGCAGCATTTTTAATTAAATCGTTGGGGAGCTAAAATTTCTTACCTAAGATTGGGATAATATTTATCTTACAGGTAGTTACCCCTTTGCTCGGAATAATATAGTACTTACCTCCGATCATTTCACTTGAAATAAGGAAGATGCCCCGTGAGGTTGATATTACAGTTGAGCTGTTTTCTTATCGGAGGAGGATTTAGTAGGGGGCATATGCTTCTTTAAAAATCCGGCCATAGCTTTATAAAACTGAAAACGATTTTCTTCGTTTTGGAAACCATGTCCTTCATCCTCCTTTACCATATAAGGGACATCGATACCTTTTTTCCGGAGCGCTCTTACCATTTGGTCGGACTCGTTTTTGTCTACGCGGGGATCTTGAGCTCCTTGTACAATAAAGAGGGGCGTCTCTATTTTGTCAACATGGTAGACAGGGGAATTTTTGGCCATCATGAGGCTGTCTTTCTCCGGATCACCGACCATCTTCTGGAACATATCTTTTAGGGGATCCCAATAAGGCGGGATGGTTTCCATAAATGTAAAGAGATTAGAAACCCCTACGTAATCAATAGCACAGGTGTATAAGTGGGGAGTTTTAGTGACACCGGCTAATGTAGCGTATCCCCCATAACTTGCTCCATAGATAGCAATGCGAGTAGAATCAGCTATGCCTTTGTCAATTAACCAATGCACTCCATCAGTGATGTCGTTTTGCATCTTTTGGCCCCATTCTTTAAAGCCGGCTTCCCAAAATTCTTTGCCATATCCTGTTGAACCTCTAAAGTTCATTTGAAAGACAGCATACCCCCGGCTGGCTAAGAATTGAGCTTCTGGATTAAATCCCCATGAATTGCGATGCCAGGGACCGCCATGAGGGTTGACAACAACCGGTAAATTTTTAGCTTTTTTACCTTTGGGCGTTGTTAAATAGCCATGTATCGTCAAGCCATCTCGCGATTTATACTTGATAGGCTTCATCTCGGCCATGTTTTCTTCTTTGATGTCAGCATTGACATCAGCTAATTTGCGAAGTTTATCGGTGGATTGATTATAGAAGTAATAACTTCCTAACGACTGATCGCTATAAGTACGGACAATATATTTGTTCTCCGCCTTGTCATGGTTAGTAATAGCAATCTCATATTTACCCAAGTCTTTGTTCAAGCGTTTATATAGTTTTTCCGTTTGATCATCTAAGAAAACATGTTCTCTTTTCCAAGAAGTATAATTAACAGTAGTAAGTGTTTCGCGCTTTCGAGAGTAATCTATACCTGAAATATCATACTTATCGTTTTTATAAAGCACCTTCTTCTCTTTCCCTGTTTTAGTATCTAATTTTACCAATGCTTTTTTATCACGGTTGAGGTTGGAAATAGCGTATAAGTCTTCATTATCAAAGGTGAATAGCTGCGGGGAGACACTTTGTCTAAAATTTGTGGTGAGTAAGGTGCGGAACGTATCCTCTTCGGTATCGCGGTACAGAATATTCCGATTAACACCGCCGGTCATTTTAATGGCGACACGTATCTTCCCATCATGATCTGTTTCCCAACGTATAATAGGTTGCATGGGATTATCATTTTCTGCTAGTTTGGTGAGTTTACCAGTTTTAATGTTAAGGCGATAAGGTTCAAAAAGCTTGGCATTATCTTTGTTTAAAGAGATAATCATATGTTGGGGTTGGTCACGAAGGGGATCAACCATCTTGGCTCTCACTTGCGAAAAAGGAGTTAAGGAATCTACGCCTGATCCATCACGGTTAGCGGCATACAGGTGGAAATTTTCATTGCCGGCACTATCCTGTAGATAAATGATCTTGTCGTTATTACCCCAAAAATAAGCTTGAATATCCCGATCGGTTTCGTGCGTAATTCGTTTAGCTTTTTTGGCTCCCAGCTTCTTAACATGTACATTGAGACGGTTTTTATAAGGCCCTAGATAGGCGATATATTTTCCGTTAGGAGATAATTTGAAACTGGTTTTCTTAGGGTTCTTAAAAAAGTGTTCAACGGAAGGTGTCCCTTCGCCCATTTTCATTAATTTGGCAATACGGGCGGAGTCAGCTAGTTGAGCTGTGGTATCCGTCGCTTTTTTATCTTTGTTATTATTTTGTTGAGTATTTTGACAGGCCCAAAAGCTTGATAATAAGATTAGCAAGGTAAAAGGAAGGGCAAGATTGGATCGTTCCATAACATTAAAAATTTAGTGCTTTATAATTTTTATTTTGGCTCATTGCAAAAATAAAAATTATTATGATCAATAAAGAATATTGCCGGGGAATCCTTAATAACAATATTTAATGCGTAAAACCCTTTGTTTATTTGTAATTTTAAAAAAAGTTTAAATTGTTGCAGTTAAAATGAGTAATTTTTCAATAGGTTTAGCGTTATCAGGGGGGGCGGCCCGCGGAATAACTCATATAGGGGTGTTACAGGCCCTGGAAGAGATGGGAGTCCCCCCGAATTATATAACAGGAGTTAGTTCAGGAGCTATTGTAGGAGCCCTGTATGGGGCTGGTTATCGTCCCAAAGAGATTTTGAATATTGTTAAAAAACTTGGTTTCAATCGCATTTTTCGATTTGGATGGCACGGCAGTGGACTCTTGCAAATGAATAAATTGGTCCCCTTATTTGAAACTTATCTGGGCGACTACCAGTTTGAGGATTTGGACTTACCATTTTGGGCGGGGGCGGTGGATCTTCATGCCGGTCAGACGAAGTTTTTTCATAAAGGTCCGTTGATCAAACCCATTTTGGCTTCTTGTGCTATCCCTCTCCTGTTTGCCCCGGTCGAAATTGATGACAAAAAGTATGTGGACGGTGGAGTATTGGATAATTTACCGATCGAGCCGATCCAGGATAAAGCAGATTTTATTATCGGTGTTAATGTAAATCCAGTTAAAACATTAGAAAACATAGGTTCTTATTGGGGAATACTTGAGCGGACGTTTCACTTGATCATACGTTCCAATATTATTCATCGAAAGGATGAGTGTGATTGGTTTATAGAACCCTCGGTATTAGGGAAGTATGGGGCTGCTTCTATTAATAAGG
>CAZIGO010000014.1:20419-23794 GCA_964538595.1 uncultured Chitinophagales bacterium
GGATGAACTTTTTGATATCGGTTACCAGTATGTTAAACAACATCTGCCTGATCGATTAAAACAAATAACAAAATAATTTTTTGATAAAACAGGTTAATTATGCGCTATTTTACTCTTATGTTATTGGTTGTTTTTTTATGGGGCGGGCAAAAAGCATGGAGTGATGAACAAACGGTAAGTACTGCTATCCAGAGTGTAACTGTATATCTGGAGGGGGCAAAACTGGAACGAACTGCTCAAATCAAAGTGCCGGAGGGAACGACAACGCTTGTATTCGAGGGCATTGCTGATGAGGTGGATAAACGAAGTTTGCAAGTGGAGGGAAAAGGAAGCATTACCATCCAGTCTGTTCAGTTTCAACAGGATATTATAAAAAAACAAAAAGAAATGCCGGCTGTCGCCCGGTTGAAAGACTCTATTGATTATATCGAATTGAAAATAAAGCACCTCAAAAATAAGCGTTACAGTTATAAAGAAGAGTTACAACTCATTACTGCGAATCGGGAGATAGTTGGCGAAAAAGGGGTCTTGAAGGCGACAGATTTAAAACAGATGGCTGATTTTTATCGGAACCGCCTTTACAAGATAAAAGAAGAATTGCTGGTCTTGGACCAACGGATAGAAAAATGGAACAAACGTCAAAATCGAATAGAACAAGAGCTCGATAATTGGAACCTGCCCCAGGGCAGACCGGCAGGCGAAATTCATGTTAAGGTAACGGCCCAACATCCGACCAACACTGAATTTACGCTCAGTTATTATGTCAGACAGGCCGGATGGACTCCCCTCTATGATTTACGAGTGGATAAGGAGGCTTCTTCCGTTAATATGACCTATAAAGCTAAGGTATGGCAACGATCCAAGGTGTCATGGGAATCGGTAAATTTAACACTTTCCACCCGGCGACCGACAGCCTCAGGGAACTTACCCTCACTCTCTCCGTGGTGGATCGATTTTTATGAACCTCCCCGTGCTTCTCAAGGGGGGGAGCATTTCAAAGCCACTACGGCTCAACAAGGGAAAAAATTAAAAAAGGAACAGGCTCAGACTGATGCGCTGACAAGTGAGGATTATACGAAAATGACCGAACATCAATTAAGTACTGCTTATGATATTCAGCTCCCTTATACTATTCCTCCAAACGGGAAAAAAGAGATTGTGGAGATACAAGAGTATAAGTTGCCCGCCACTTTCCAGTATTTTGCGGTGCCTAAGTTGAAAAATCGCGCTTATCTAAAAGCGCAAATAATGGATTGGGAACAATATAATTTGCTTTCTGGACCGGCTAATGTGTTTCAGGGGGAGCAGTATATCGGGGAAACGGTCATCGAGCCTCGTCAAGTGGACGACACCCTTCAAGTTTCTTTAGGACAAGATCGGGATATCGTTATTCAACGAAATAAGGAAACGGATTTTACGGAACAGCAGTTTTTAGGTAATAAAAAGAAAGAAACCTATGGCTACACAATAACGATTAAAAATACAAAAGAGAAATCCGTTACTTTACAAGTAAAAGATCAGATCCCACGTTCCAAGCATGAGGATATAGAGGTAGAATTGGAAAAAAGGACACAGGCTAATTTTAATTCAAAGACGGGGGAATTGGTTTGGCCGTTGCAACTTCCGCCTGCCTCATCAAAAGAACTAACCTTTGTATACAGTATTAAATATCCAAAAGACAAAACCTTGGATCACTTGTAATACCCTTTTAATTATTTATAGATGGGGATAATGGGATTATCTTCATTTATCCGCTATATTTGCTATCAAAATTCAGAAGATGACAATCATATTATTGATAATTACCCTTATTATTTCGATTAGTGCCTTCTATAACCGGGAATTGATGCAGCGTTTCATCTTTCATCCCTATTATATTGTGGAGAGCCGGGAATATTATCGTTTTCTTTCCTCGGGATTTCTCCATGCCAATTGGTTGCATTTATTTATTAATATGCTGGTGCTCTGGTTTTTTGGAAGGGTGTTGGAGCGTTATTTCCAATGGACCTTTGGAGAGACGACCGGGTTGATCATATATGGGAGCTTGTACCTTTCTGCTATTATCGCCTCGGAATTGCCTTCTTATTTGAAAAACCAGGGTAATCCTCGTTATGCCAGTTTAGGCGCTTCGGGAGCTGTTTCGGCAATCGTGTTTGCCAGTATTTTATTTCAACCCTTGGAATACGTCTATATTATGGGAGTCATTCCGTTGCCGGGGATCGTTTTCGCTGTACTTTATTTGATCTATTCCGCCCGCATGGCACAGCAGTCAAGAGATAATATTAACCATGACGCACACTTCTATGGTGCCCTATGGGGTGTATTATTTACTATTAGTTTTCAACCCTCTATCGTTATTCATTTTTTTAATCAAATCACAAAGTTCTTCGGTTGATTTGGAAGGGGGCGGGGATTTTGATTATTTTGTCATGAAAATAATATGATGAGTATAGACTTACGTAGTGATACGGTTACTCAGCCGTCACCGGCTATGTTAGAGGCCATGATGAGTGCTGAAGTAGGCGATGATGTTCATGGAGAAGATCCCACCGTTAACGCGCTGGAAAAAGAAGCGGCAGCATGGTTCGGTCACGAAGCTGCTCTATTTTGTCCTTCCGGTACCATGACCAATCAAGTAGCGATAAAAACCCATACGCAACCCGGTGATGAAGTGATTTGCGATGAAACGGCTCATGTGTACAACTATGAGGGAGGAGGTATTGCTTTCAACTCGGGAGCCTCTATTCGCCCGGTTTCAGGAGATCGAGGACGAATAACCGCCGAACAAGTGACCAAGCATATTCAGGGCCCGAATGAGCATTTTCCCCGTACCCGCCTCGTAAGTATCGAGAATACGAGCAATAAAGGAGGGGGGAGTTGTTATGAATGGTCGACCATGAAAGCATTGCGAGATTGCTGCGATAAAAACAATTTGCGCTTACACCTCGATGGTGCCCGACTTTTCAATGCGCTTATCGAAAGTAAGAGAAGTGCAAATGAATTAGGTCCCTTGTTCGATAGTATCTCTATTTGTTTGTCTAAAGGATTAGGGGCGCCTGTGGGGTCATTGTTAATAGGTCCTCAAGATTTTATAAAAGAAGCGCGGCGTTATCGAAAAGTGATGGGTGGGGGAATGCGACAGGCGGGCTATTTGGCGGCTGCTGGGCGATATGCATTAAAACACAACATTGATCGGTTAACGGAGGATCACCAACGGGCGCAACAACTGGCCGATGCGCTGCGTAAAGCCGACTATGTAAAACGTGTATTACCGGTCGAAACGAATATCGTCGTATTTGATGTAGATCCCGACTATTACTCCACCGATAACTTTCTTGATAAATTAGAGAAACACGATATTAAAGGCGTTCCTTT
>CAZIGO010000015.1:0-10964 GCA_964538595.1 uncultured Chitinophagales bacterium
GCGTCGACAAACTAATACCATTAATTATGGTAAAAAGTTACCTTTGGCACAGGGTATTGATTTTGGGGTTTGATTTAGAGGTTAAGATGTTTTTTTAATTGTCCCCACCCCTTGTTGACGATATCATTAATGTCAGGGGCAAACCCCCATGTTAGCACTAACGTTCCATATATTGTAATAATAGTTAAGCTGCGCATCACTATATCAATGATTAAAGACATTTCAGGCAGTTGATGGCCTGCTACGTAGGCAACCAATGCTACAATAACTGCTTTTACTGTATGCCTTGTAAAAGGCTGTAATTTGAGCTTTATAAGCACCACTAAATATACAAATAGGTTACGTACAAAAAATGAAATTAGGGTGGCCAAAGCGGCCCCGTTAATTCCATATATCGGTATTAAAAGATAATTTGTGCCGATAACAAGTGCTATTAATAAAAGGTTACCCCAAAATTCATAGCGATAGTACCGGGATACTCGTAATACTTGTTTGTTAACCCCCATCCCCATTCGTATTAAGCGAGATAACCCAATAAATAGAATAACAAACTTTCCCTGGAAATAATTTTGGGGTAAAAAAGAAAGCAGGTTGTCAATATTTAACCAAATCACTATTAAGACTACGGCTCCTACAATTAGTTGATTTAATGCTGTTTTTTTGTAAACTTTATTTACTTCTTTGATATCGTTTTTTTCCCAAGCATCAGCCACAATGGGAGCAGCGATTTGTCGGATAGCTCTTCCTGGTATTACAATCACTGTCCCTATAAAAAAGGCTACGGTATAGACAGCTAAATCTGCTAACCCTTTTTTACCAAGTGCTCCGATCATCATATTGTCTATTTTGTTCACCAGTAAGATAGTAGCCCCGCTGAGAAATATATATAGGCTATAACGGATCATATTCTTCAATAGATGCGGCGAGTAAAAATTGTAATTCGGTTTTATGAAAAGCTGTCCTATTTGGTATAAATAAAGGATGTTAACTAAAAAGAGTATACCCGCCGATGAACAGACTTAGGAAAGTGGGGAAAGTGTATAAGTTGAAAAAGTAGCCGATCAGTAATAAAGTGGTGTATCCTCGAAGCAGCACTTCCCGGAAAAAGGTAGGTAATACACTTTTCCAAAGCGCTCGTGCATAAGCATAAGTGACATTGAATAATACCATAAAGAAACCAATAAAGAAGGCATAATAGTAATAATTGACAAATAAAGGAGAACGCTTTTGATATAAGTTCAATAACTCCTCCTTAAAGAGTAAAGCAAGTCCTGAAAGCAGTAGAAATCCAATTATGCTGCTAATTAAGGCAAAGAATAATATGCCTCCATGCTTTTGATCTTTGTTTTTGAAATATGGAAAGTATTTAACTACTGTGTTCGGAATGCCTAGCTGACTAAATTTTGTTAATATAAGGCCGGCAGAGATGAGGATACGAGTTAGGCCAAAGTGCTCAGAGGACAGGAAATAAGGGAAAAGGACTGCCAAGTTTAAAGCACCTAAACTAAGTCCGGTGTAGTAAACAACCGTGTTTTTAATGCCCTGTCTTCTTATAATCCCCATATAAAAATCTGCCTGAGCTTTTTACTTAAAAATTATTAGTTTTAAGCGAATAGTTTATAGTAGTTTTAAAACTACGAAGGTACTAAATATATTGCCCTTTATTATTAATTACTAAACCACTTTACCTGCTGATGGATGACATAAAAACCATTATTGACCAACATTGCGAAACGGTACAGTCTCTTCATTCCATCCAGGATAATATTTATAAGTTGGCAAATCAAGTAATAAATACCATAGAGAGAGGAAACAAAGTATTAGTTATGGGAAATGGAGGGAGTGCGGCTGACAGTCAACATTTTGCCGCTGAAATAGTAGGTAAATTTCATGAT
Source organism: uncultured Chitinophagales bacterium (assembly GCA_964538595.1). Classification (GTDB taxonomy): domain Bacteria; phylum Bacteroidota; class Bacteroidia; order Chitinophagales; family CAZIGO01; genus CAZIGO01. Next base: position 1,896 of record CAZIGO010000015.1, read on the forward strand.
GAGCGAAAGGGTTACCCCTGTATTGCTTTAACTACAGATACTTCTGTTTTAACTTCTTTAAGTAATGATTACAGTTATGAACAGGTGTTTGCCCATCAAGTAGAAGCTTTAGCCAACGAAAAAGATTTAGTGATGGGTATCTCTACTTCGGGTGATAGTACAAATGTGATTCAGGCGATTGAAATAGCTAATAAAAAGAGGTGTTTTACAGTCGGTCTTTTAGGAGACGATGGTGGTGAACTGAATTCAATGGCTGATCTGAGTATTGTACCTCCTTCCTCAAATACAGCTCGTATACAGGAGTGCCACATATTAGTGTTACATATCGTATGTCATTTTTTTGATGAGCATTTTAACGAATAGTTGTTATGGGGTTGCCGAACTTTTTATGTGTAGGAGCTCAAAAAGCCGGTACTACTTCGTTATACCATATACTTCAGCAACATCCTCAAATCTATCTGCCGACACCGAAAGAGATTCAGTTTTTTGACCAACCGGAAAATTATCAACGGGGCATCGATTGGTATAAAAAATTTTTTGATGTATCTAATCATCATTATAAGGCAATAGGAGAGGTTACCCCTTCCTATATGTATTACTCAGAAGTTCCGGAACGGATTTATCAAGTCTTGGGACCTGAGGTCAAGTTAGTGTTTATTCTCCGTCACCCCGTTGACCGGGCTTTTTCCCATTATACTATGAATCGCCGAGGAGGATTTGAGGATCGTCCTTTTTTAAAAGCGTTGGAACAAGAACCCTTGGATAAACTGCCTACTAAGGCAACCCGTACTCGTGTAGCTTATATAAAGCGGGGATGGTATGCGCAACAGGTAAAAAGATATTTGAGGTATTTTGACAAAAGAAATATGTGTTTTATCATCTTTGAAAAGTTGTTTAAAGAAAAACGTTCAGAAGAATTACAACCTTTAATTAAGTTGTTAGGTTTGAAAAATCATTCCTTAACCCTAGACGTATATTCCAACCCCACTCGAGTACCTCAAAACAAGCTTTTGAAAAAAATTTATCAAAAAGATAGTCTCTTACGAAAGTGGCGCAAGTTTATTATCCCAAGTAAAAAAGTGCGCCAGTTGATAACTCGATGGGTAACCAAAAAACCGGAAAAACCGCAAAAAAAAGTGAAAAAACAACTTTTGGAACATTATTTTATGGATGATATATATGCCTTGGAAAAGATTATTGGACGGCGTTTGGCTGTATGGTACGATTAAAAAAATATTGTTAACATTTTTTAAAAAACATTGATTAATATATAGTATGCCCTTACCTGATTTCCTTTGTGTTGGTGCTCAAAAATCGGGCACTTCTACGTTATATTATATTTTTAAACAACATCCCCAAGTTTTAGTGCCTACCTATAAGCAGATTCACTATTTTGATTATCCTCATAATTATGAAAAAGGGAGCGAATGGTATCAACAACATTTTGACCATTTTAAAGATGAAAAAAGAGTAGGGGCGGTTTCTCCTGACTGTATGCATTTGAAAGAATCACCAAAGAGGATCAAAAAAACATTAGGCGCTGACGTAAAACTCATCTTTTTGTTAAGAAACCCCGTTGATCGGGCTTTTTCCCATTATTTGATGACCTATCGCTTAGGGTATGAAAAAGAACCTTTTTTGAAAGCTATTCAATTGGAAAAAGAACGTATTGAGCAAAATATTGAATACAAACATCGTTTTAGTTACATAAGTAGAGGAAAATATTATAAGCATATTAAGCACTATTTGAACTACTTTCCCATTAACCAGATGAAATTTTTGATTTTTGAAGAACTATACAATGCAAAAAAAGGAAGAGACATATTAGAAGAGCTATTTGAGTTTTTAGATATAAATTCTATTGATGTAGATTTAGGAGTAAAAAAGAATAAAGGAGCGGTACCGGTGGCTAAGTGGCTTACTCCTTTTATTAGTAAGCGTTATAAAGATAAGTACCCGGTTTTACGCTGGCTTCGAAAAACATTAGTACCTACCCAGCGGTTGAGAAATTTTCTGTTACGCTATTTAAAAAGAGAACGCCCTCGCTTAGAAGCAGATACCAAGCATCAACTCTATAAGCAATATTTTAAAAAAGATATCGAACAACTGGAACAGTTAATTGAGAAAGACTTGAAAGTTTGGCGCCCCTCCCACTCATGAAAATCGGTGTAAACGATATCATATCTTGCATTAATCAGCAATTATCGGTATTGTATTTAAAGTATCAATCTGAAAAGCCGGGTATTATAATTCTTATGCTCCATGCTTTATTTAAAGATAGAAAAGAAATCGAGCATCATTTAATAGCTCCCCAAGAAGCCATTACTATTGATCAATTGCGTCAGAGTATTGAATTTTTCTTGGAAAAGGGTTACCAAATCATATCCCCTAGCGTTCGGCTTTCAGATCTTAACTCCAACAAAAAGTATTTAATGATAACTTTTGATGATGGCTATTTTAATAATAAAAGAGCATTGGATGTACTTAAAGAATTTACTATACCGGCTTTATTTTCCATTACTACCAATTATGTTAAGCAGGAAAAATGTTTTTGGTGGGATGTGATATATCGGGAGCGAACGAAACAATGTGTGGCCTCTTCTACCATTGAGAAGGAAATTGACCAACTTAAAGATCAGCCTCCAAAAAAGGTGAAGAAATATATGGAAAATAATTTTAGCCAGGGGGGGAGTCAGCCACGAGGCGATTTAGATCGTCCTTTTACTAAAAAAGAGTTGATAAAGTTTGCTCAGGAAGAGGAGGTTATTATAGGTAACCATTCTGCCAGCCATGCTAATTTAGCGCGATGTGATAGCTCTACGATTAGAAAAGAAGTGTTTCAAGCTCAGTCTTTTTTGGAACAAGAAATAAATGTGACGCCTAAGGTCTTTGCATTTCCTTTTGGTCAATATGGGGAGCGTGCTATAAGTATAATTCGTGAAGGAACATTTAAATGGGGGTTAACTGTAGATCAGAAAAAGAATAAACCACCTTATGTTAAGGAGGGCTCCCTGAAGCTTCTTCACCGGCAAACTTTTTCAGGTCGGCACAAAATATTTCCGCAATTACAATCTCTCCGATCTGATATTGGTATACCTAAAATTTGAATTGCAGTATGGTAAAGGGGAATGATAAACAACCCAATTTCTTTATTGTAGGAGCTGCCCGTTGTGGCACTACTACTATGTGGCAACTCCTCCAGCAGAACCCGGACATATATATGCCGGAAGATGAGTTTTTTAAGGAACCCCATTATTTTTCAGAGGCTGATAATCCTGATAAAAGTAGGATAAGCTGGGAGGAATATTTATGGATATTTGATAAAGCCCATAATGAAAAGCGCATCGGAGAAGCTTCAACAGGGTATTTGCCGGATCCTACCAGTGCTCCACAGATATATAATTATAATCCTGAGGCTAAGATAATTATACAATTACGAAATCCGGCTGAACGGGCTTTTTCTCTTTATAAATGGATGGTTCAGGATGGTTATGAGTATTCTGCTTCCTTTGAAAAAGCGCTAGAGTTGGAAGAAAAAAGACGCCATAAAAAGATACCGAATTTTTTTGAACCTGAATTTTACTACAACTATCTTTATTTCCGATCCGGTTTATATGCGCAGCAAGTAAAAAGATATTTAGATCGATTTTCTTCGTCTCAAGTTTATATTTTGCGCTTCAAACATTTGGTAAGTAATCCCCAGCAAGCGGTGAATGAGGTCTGTGAATTTCTAAATGTTACCCCCCACTCCATACAATCTCAAACTTATAATCCTTCCACATATGTACATTCCCCTAAACTCCAGTTTTTATTAAGGAAAATAGCAAAGGTCATATTCGTCTTCCGTAAACGAATATTACGTCAGCGTAATTTTACTAAAAAAGGCAAGGATTTTTTATTAGAGCTCAATAAAAGTAGAAAGAAATCTCCTCCTTCCCTTGATTCGGCTTTAAAGAGAGAGCTTTTATCAAAATATGAACAGGACATTCATAAATTATCTGCTTTAACGGGGAAGGATTTTACAGATTGGTTGGTCGAGTGACAATTGTTTACAATAAAATAACCTATGAAATTTTTTAATAAATCTACTCTCAAGCTCATCGGTGTTAATGGGTTGGTTTTGTTGGTACTGTTATTGTTAATAGAAGGGGGGCTGCATATACTTTTTTCAACAACCGACAATAGAGCGTTATTAAAGTTTGCTTCTTTCCAACAGCTACGGAATGCAGGCGAAGTGCCTAAATATAAACCTCATCGTTATTTGGGGTATACCTTGACTCCCAATTATAAAGAAGGTAAAAATCGGCATAATGCTAAGGGATTTCGAGGAGCTGCGATACAATCTCTTCCTTCCGACAGTACTTATCGTATTGTTTGTATAGGAGGCTCCACCACCTATACCACCCATGTTAAAAATTATAAGGAAAGTTACCCTTACTTGTTGCAACAGTATTTAAAGAATAGAGGATTTACGAGTGTTGAGGTGATCAATGCAGGGGTAGGGGGGTGGAACAGTTGGGAGTCTTTTGTTAATTTTCAGTTCAGGATCTTACCGTTACAGCCGGATATGGTGGTGATATACCATGGCTTGAATGATGTCCATGCTCGCTTGGTTTGGCCTCCTGCTGAATATCAACCTGATAATTCTGGGTATAGAAAAGCAAATTATTCCTTAGACCGCAGTTGGATTACTTTTTTGGCCCACAAATCTAATATATTACGTATTATATTGGTGGGTACAGGCAAAATGGCTGCAATAACAAGTTGGAGCACTATTTCAAAGGATGCGTCCACTTCTTATCTCTGGAAGTTTAAGAAACAATATGAGTCGGGAACATATCCGCAGGGTATTTTTAAAAAAGTATCCGCCCAAAAAATGATTAATTCAAATTCACCGGTTTATTTTCATAATAATATAGAATCTTTGGTCAAATTGGCGAAAAGTAATGCCGTCAAACCAGTATTGGCGACTTTTGCTACCTCTTCCGTTTTTGAGAATACTCTTGTCAACTCTCCCCCTTATAAAGAAGCTTTGTTAGAGCATAATAAGGAGTTGAAAAAACTGGCGAAGCAGGAAAAGACCCCGATATTGGATTTTGCTCAAAAATTCCCTGAAGATAGCACATTGTATACAGATGGACGGCATATGACAAAAAAAGGGAGTCGGAAGAAAGCTGAGATATTTGCCCGTTTTTTAACTCCTATTTTGAAAAGAGAAAAAGTGAAGTAGAGTTAGGATTTTAAATTTTGCTTACGAAATGTTAGCTTATCTCCTTTTGTATTAATAGTAATTGAAAGTTTATTAAATCTTTGTCATTTCGATGTATATTTTAGGTATATCAGCATTCTATCATGATTCGGCGGCAGCGATCATACAGGATGAAGAGATAATTGCCGCTGCCCAAGAAGAGCGATTTTCGCGAGAAAAGCATGATAAATCATTCCCGAGCCAGGCAATAGAATTTTGTCTTGATTATAGTGGTCGGGATATAGATGAATTGGATGCGGTAGTTTTTTATGAGAAGCCTTTCCTGAAATTTGAGCGATTATTGGAGACTTATTATGGTTTCGCCCCCAGAGGTTTGAAATCATTTTTGTCAGCGATGCCCGTATGGTTGAAAGAAAAGTTGTTTTGAAGCGCATCATTTTTCAAGAGTTGGGTCAAATACAGGATTTTGATAAAAAATCTTGCAATCTTTTATTCCCTGAACACCATCTCTCCCACGCAGCTAGTGCTTTTTACCCTTCCCCTTATGAGGAGTCTGCTATATTAACGTTGGATGGAGTAGGGGAATGGGCTACGGCCTCTATCTGTAAGGGAGAAGGGAAGTCAATCACCATTAAAAAAGAGTTGCCTTTTCCCCACTCTATTGGGTTGTTGTATTCAGCTTTTACTTATTTTCTGGGGTTTCGCGTTAATTCCGGTGAATACAAATTGATGGGATTAGCTCCTTACGGGAACCCGGAAAAAGATATTGTAGATGACTATCGGCAAATCATTAAGGACGAATTGGTCGATATAAAATCGGATGGATCGTTAGGGTTGAATCAGACCTATTTTACTTATGCGACGGGACTACAGATGGTAGATGATGATCAGTGGGGAGATTTGTTTGGTTTTCCCCGGCGTCAACCAGAGTCAACATTGGAACCTCACCACTGTGATCTGGCTTTAGCTATACAACAGGTTACCGAGGAAGTGGTATTAAAAATGGCACAACATGCGAAGTCGTTAACAGGAAGCAATCATTTATGCTTAGCCGGTGGGGTGGCGTTGAATTGTGTAGCCAATGGCAAACTAAGGGAAAAAGGGATATATGATGATATATTTATACAACCGGCGGCCGGAGATGCAGGGGGGGCTTTAGGAGCAGCATTAACAGCCTACCATACTTACTTTGAGGGAGAACGTCATATACGTCAGCCCGATAAAATGAAAGGCACCTATTTAGGTCCTGATTTTGGCATACCCACTATTCAAAAAGTGATAAGAAAACATGAGGCACCTTATACTCATTATACCGACTTCTCATCCCTTTGTAAAGAAGTAGCTCAACTTATAGACCAAGGAAAAGTTATCGGATGGTATCAGGGTAGAATGGAATGGGGCCCCCGCGCTTTGGGAAATAGGAGTATATTGGGGGATGCCCGGAATCCGGAGATGCAAAAAAAGTTGAATTTAAAAATTAAATATCGAGAGAGTTTTCGCCCTTTCGCTCCTTCCGTATTAGCTGAAGATGTATCAGAGTATTTTGAGATGGAGGAGGCTTCTCCTTATATGTTGTTGACAATGGATGTGAAAAAAGAAAGGAGAAATGATCTTCCCGAAGGTTATCACAACTTACCGCTCAAGGATAAGCTATATTATGAACGTTCAGATGTGCCTGCTATTACGCACATCGACTTTTCGGCTCGTGTGCAGACAGTCCACCGATCTACTAACCCCCGCTATTGGAAATTAATTCAAGCTTTTAAAGAAAAAACGGGATATGGAATTGTTGTTAACACCAGTTTTAATGTTCGCGGTGAGCCGATAGTATGCACCCCGGATGATGCTTATCACTGTTTTATGAATACAGAAATGGATTATTTGGTGATAGGAAATTATTTATTTGAAAAAGAACAACAACCCCAATGGTCAGTAAATAAAGAAGAGATTGGGGGATGGGATTGATGTAAAAATTTGGTATATTTGATAAAAGGGACAAATAGGAATATTTATGGAGATATTGGTAGACCTCTGGAAGTTTATAAAGCAGCGTAAGAAGTGGTGGTTGGCTCCGCTAATAGTGATCTTGTTATTGATCGGAGTTTTAATAGTAGTTGGAGGGTCTTCCGCCGTATCTCCTTTTATTTATTCGGTATTTTAATGGAATTCTACTCTATTGTTGGAAAAAGAAAATACCATCCAGGCTTATAAAAATCTTATTATTATCACACTGGGGTTGTATATTATTGGCTATTGGTTAGCCCTCCCTTACTATGAAATTGTCTGCTTAGGAATTTTGGTGCTTGGTGTAATCTCTACTAAGCTCACTACTTTTATTTCTTTTCTATGGATGAAGTTAGCCGAAGGGTTAGGATATGTCAATAGTAAAATTCTTTTAACGGTTATTTATGTAGTTGTTTTATGTCCGTTAGCCTTTTTAGTACGCCTTTTGGGGAAACGCCAGCTGAAATTCCAATTAAACCCTTCAGAAGAGAGCTGGTTTGTGGATCGGAATAAAACCTATCAAAAGGAGGACCTTGAGAATATGTGGTAAAGTTCATTTCTCTTCGTCATATATACCGCGGTTAGAGTATTTTCGTATTAATTCAATTATTTTCCATTCTAATCGATAGGGCAGTATGTATAGAAAAGACTTTTTAGCGATACCATAGCAAAAATGCAGCGGGTATTTTTTAAAGCTACCGTATTTCCATATGATTTGAATACTGTTTTTGAGTTGGCGTGTACGATGTGCTACTGATATCCCCTTATCAGGATTTACTTCACAATACATAAGTACTTCCGGTATGTTGGCAGCTTTAAATTGGTGAACGAAGCGATAAATAAAATCGTAATCTTCGGAAAAGGGGTATTGTAACGAATAGAAACCCACTTTTTTAACAGCATCTTTACGGAACATAATGGAAGCGTGTATCAAACGTTGATCTGTACACATTTTCTTCTCAATCTCATCAGGGTCGGTCGGGTGTTTCATATAGTATAAGTGTTGCCCCTCTAAATCCACAAAGGATACCCATGTGCCGACAATGGCTATACCCGGATTGTTTTTAAGAAAATTTCTTTGTTTAAAAAATCGCTGGGGATGACACTGGTCACCGCAGTCCAGTCGGGCTATATATTGATATTTGTCTTGTTGAACGATGTAGCGGAGTCCGGCGTTAAGAGCGTATTCGATACCTTTATTCTCAGTGAGTTCAATAACTATAAAATTACTCACTTGAGGGTGTTGAGAGGATAGCTTTTCTTTATCAGGGGGATGAGTACTTCCGTCATCAACCAGTATAACATCGACCCCTGCTTTATCAGATATACTTGTCAGCGCATCATGTAATCCTTCGTGCCGGTTGTAATGAGGAAGTAAGACAGCAATGTCGGTCATAGACGGTTAGAGTAAAATTAATTATTGAAGCGCCACAATTCACGGATAAGAGCAAATCCCGTGATTGCTAAAAGAATGATGGAGCCTGCCAACCCTATTTTGTTGCCGATATAATAAGAACGAGGCTCAAATTTGAAGGTTACTGTATGTTGTCCTTTCGGAATGCGGAGCCCTCTTAATATATAGTTTACCCGGCAGTGGCGGACGGGTTTATTGTCAATATAGGCTTGCCAACCTTTTTTATTATTGTAGTATACTTCGGAAAAGACGGCGAATTGTTCATGGGGGGCGTTTACTTTATACGTGAGCTCATTAGGACTATAGTTGGTTTGGTTAATAGTTCCCCGGTTGTTGGCTGGGAGGTTCAGCCCTTGAATATATTGTTGGTAGTCTTGCCGCAACAAAGCGGTATGTGACGGATCAAATTGGGCGATACTATTTATTTCTTGGTCGGCATCTG
>CAZIGO010000015.1:10974-20573 GCA_964538595.1 uncultured Chitinophagales bacterium
CCATAATAGCTATAGAATCGACAAACCAGGCTGAGCCAATGGCATTCGGATTGGTACGGGCCACCTTAACCTTCTTTCTTCCTTGTGGTTTGGGCATTATAAAATAGCGGGTATTAAGCATGTTCAGTACGGGTTGTTGGCTCAAGAAGTGTGTGGCTTGTTTTACCCCTTTCTGTTGGAGCAATTGTTTGGCTTTCTGGAAGTAGCCATTAAGGTGATATTCAATTACTTCTTGGTATTTCCTAAGCTTGGCAGCATGATAGCCACCAACAGATTTGTGAAAATAAGAAGTGCGGGCATCAGTAAAAGGGTTACTGGAAATATTAAAAACCCGATAGTCCGTGTTAAAGTTCATCGTGGTAAAATCCTTGTAACCACTTTGTTTTAAAATAGAGATGTCAGCTTTGTTAGGACGGAGTTGATTTTCTATCTGTTGAGTTGATTTAAAATCTTCGTTGCTTAAATATCGTCTATCGACAGTCCACAGATCTATTAATGTTATAGCTGCCAAACCTATTAAAAGGTAGCGGGGTTGAAGCTTATTTTTTAAGTAACCCCAAACCAAACCAAAGGCGGCTACAACAAATAGCAGTGATCGGAAGGCGTCATACCGTAATAAATATTCCCGGTCCTGTTGAATGGCATCGACTAACCATTGTCCGGCCATTTGTTGAAAACGGGCGTCTGTTTTAGTGCTAAAACTAATAAAAGCAGGGCCCAATAATGCTATAAATAAACACAGGCCTCCCGTGATATACAAAGCATATTTAGCGTATTGCAATAGCTGATCGTTGGATTTTTGTATCACGTTGCTTATGGCCCAAGCAGCTAAAATAGGGAAACACAGGGAGGCCAATACCAATATCATAGAAGGGGTTCGAAATTTATCAAAGAAAGGGAGGTAGTTAAAGAAAATGTCATAGAACCATTGGAAGTGCTTTCCCCAGGCCAGTAGAACTGATAATATAGTAGTGGCTAATAACCACCATTTGAGGGGGCCTTTAGTAACAAATAGACTTAAGACGAACAGAAAACATATAGTTGCCCCAAAATATACGGGACCTGATGTAAAAGGTTGTGGACCATGGTATAGGGGAATGCGTTGAGTAAATCGATTGGCGCGATTACGTGGTACCCCCTTGTCTACTAAGGTTTGATAAGTATTCGATTCTTCGTCCAGCGAACTGGTAGAGCTGCCGCCCATCATATTAGGTACGAGAAGTGTGAAGGTCTCCCAGGGTCCATAGCTCCACCGTAGGGCATAGTCTTTGTCAAGCCCGGATTGTTTTAAGTTCTCTTTTTTTGTTGATAATTCAGAAGATTTCCCCCGTATAGTAGATTGTCCATATTCATAGGTAGACCAAATTTTACCAATATTAGGGGCTAAACTTAACACAGCAGCTACTGCTAGAACAAGGGAAGCAATACCGTAGTCCTTGAGTCGGTTTTCTTTATAGGCTATAATAAGCTGAACGATGGCATAAATAATCGCCATTATAAGGAGGTAGTAAGTGATTTGGTAGTGATTCGCTTTTAACTCTAATGCCCCGAAAAAGGCGGCGATACTTCCCCCTAATAAATAACGTCCATTATAACATAATACTATACCGCCCAGTACCCCTGCCATAAAGCCTATAGCTACCCCTTTAGTTACGTGCATAGCTTCCAGTATAATAATATTATAGGAGGAGAAGCCGAAAGCGATAGCGCCTAATAGGCAAATCCAAATGTTGAATTGAAATATATTAAGAATTATATACACTCCCATAAAGTACCAGAAAAGTTGGCGGGCAGGGCTATCAAACCCTAAACGCACTACCTTTATCACTTTGTTCATTAAGTTACCGGTGTACCGTAAGCTGATTTGGAAGGTGGGCATGCCCCCAAACAAGGAGTTGGTCCATAAAGCATATTCCCCTGTTTTTTGATAGTAATCCTGTAACTCTTTTTGGTTGGCAGTAGATTGGATACTGTCATGAGAGGTCAGTTGCTTTCCCTCTAACATGGGGTTGAGATAGGAAAAAGTGAGAACGATAAATAAGAGAACGGCTCCCACATGGGGCAGTATATCTTTTTTTAAGTTTATCCCTTTCAGCATACGGCAGTTTTTATGACGAACTTCTTATCTTTGAAAATTTTTAGATAACTTGGTCTTTATCATGTAAAACTTTTAATGTTTTGTCCGTTCGTTTACCTAACCTTATCATAGCAGGTCCGCCCAAGTGTGGAACAAGCTCCCTCTTTTTTTGGTTAACCGCCCATCCTCAGGTCTGTGGTTCCAAAGATAAGGAGCTGTGGTATTTTATTGATAAAGATGACCCGACAATTAACAAGCGTGCAAAAAATACTAATTATCATTTGCATGGATTAGAAAAATACAAAAGTTTTTTCCAGCATTGTGGACAAGAAAAGATTGTTACAGAAGCAACGCCCCATTATATTTATCAACAAACAGCGCGGGATGTATTTTCTTCATTTCCAGTCACTCCCAAGATAATATTTTTACTTCGCCAACCCTCGAAACGATTATTTTCAGTTTTTCGATTTGCAAAATATCGGCGAAAAAAAATTGAGGATTCCATTACTTTTTCCCGCTATATTTATGATCTTCAAGAAGAACTTTATCAAAAAGGAGCGACGCCGGTAGAACGGACTAAATACATCCGTTACCTCAAAAAATGGCAACAACAATATGATCCAAAACAATTACATGTTTATCTTTTCGAAAATTTGAAGAATAATCCGCTCCAATTCATGCAACGATTATCTAAAGATATTGATATCGATGAAACATTTTGGAATAATTTTGATTTTGCCCATCGTAATAAGACTGTTCAAATTAAAAGTAAGGTACTCCATTCGATAGGAGAAAAGTTGTTACCCTATGTTCCCGTATGGTTGCAAGAAAAAGTATTATTTCCCATCTACTATGCTATCAATGCTTCTCCTATTCCTCCGGTATCAGAAAAGGAAAGAGAAGTAATGCATCAACTGGATCAATATTATGAGCCCTATAACCGGGAATTAGCTCAAAAATTTCAACTGGATCTCTCTCCCTGGCGGGAAAAATAATGTTCCTTATAACGAAAAGCGTTGATTTTTCCTCATCACAGACAATTCTATTATATTTGTTATTTATCTGCATTAATGTAATTTGAAAGTACTTTAACTTTTTAATAGTGGCACAGAACAAAAATAAACGAGAGGAAACATCGGCAGATATAAATTTCCCGGGATGGGGATGGTTACATCGTTATGCTTTTTGGTTAGTGATATTAATGACACTGGTGGGATTTGGAATGCGGGTTTACCGTATCGGATATCTGTCATTTTGGTTTGATGAGTATGCCCACGTCATGGCGGTACGGGATTATATTAAGCAAGGGAGTAATTTAATAGGGGCCGACTTAAATGGTATTCTTCTTACACTTTTTATCACTCCTCTCTTTCAAATATTTGGTATGTCGGAGTTTTGGGCTCGTTTGCCCAGTGCAATTTGTGGAGCGGCCACAATTCCCTTAACCTATTTATTGAGTAAAAAATTATTTAATCGGTATATAGGTCTGTTAGCTGCCTTTCTTCTTACAGCTTCATTCTACCACACGTTTTGGTCTCGAATAGCTCGTATGTATGCAACCTTTGGTTGTTTCTTTACCCTATTGCTTTTAATATTTTATCAGGCATATGAACGACCGCCCTTGCGGGATAAATTTAAATCATTTTATAAAAAATATGGTCTTCACAAAAAATACTTCATCCTTTTACCCTTCATTTTTGTACTGGCCTTGTTGAGCCATCAGTTGGCTTACTTTTTTGTTTTCGGCTTAGGGCTCTATGGAAGTATAATAGGGATACAAGTAATTCTCCACAAAGATCGAGATAACCTCTACTATAACAAGTATTCCATACTTTTATATCCCACCCTGTTAGGAGGGCTGTTATTAATGCCCTTTTCAGAAGATGTGATCCGTTATTTACTGGAGTTGTTTTTACGGGAGCGAATGGTAAATGTGGTCATTCCCGACTGGGAGTTTATAATGAATAAACTAACTTCTGCCCAACGATTTAAAGCCTTTGGTAATTATTGGGAGGTAGTCAGTACCGATTACCCCTATCTCTGCTATCTCGCGCCTATTGGTGTAGTGACAGCTTTTTTTCATCGGAAGAAAAGTGGTATATTTTTAGCCAGTTTTTATGTGTTTATCATTTTTCTGATCAGCTTTATTTTTAGAAAGCGAACGGAATCCCGTTACTTCTTATTTTTACATCCCTTATATCTTATCTCGGTTGCTGTGGCAATTTACTATATCTTACGTTACACTTTTCCTGCCTTTTTACCGCGTAAATTTTTACGGAGTAAGATTGTAAAGACCCTGTTGTTGATAGGTTTGGGGCGCTTGGTTCTTTTTGTGGCGCCCATGAGCGATATGCAGTCGATGATTACTACTCAACACCATGGCCGGGTAGTGCCGAAAGAAATTGCTTCCTGGTTTTTCACCAATTGGCGTTATCCGTGTACTTATGTAAAAAAGCGCAAAAATCCGGACGATATTATTATGTGTACGGTTCCCAAAGCAGCCAAATTTTATGTGGATATAAATAACCCGATTTGGTTTCGTCAGCGAAAATATGATACAAAAAAAGAGAAGTATGTCTTTAGAGAGCCTCCTAAAGATAAAAAGTTTCATGCTACTACTTATAAGGGCTTTGTAAATACGATAAGGAATACATCGCGAGGATGGTTACTGGCCGATTACTATTTGTATAATGCAATGACAGATCCACGAGCCCGGCAATTCGCTTTCAAAAACTTACGTTATCACTATTATGCTACTAATGATGGAAGTGTAAAAGTATTTAGCTGGGATCACAGTACGCCTCAGCCTCCTTCCAAGCAGTTTGTTGTGGATATTGGTAAGACCGGTCAAACCTCTGCTTCCAAGGAATTAGATATTAATATACCAAATTATCAACAGGCTAAAGGGTACAAATTTGTTATAGATGGTCAGAATTTTGATAGAAAAGAAGCGCTCATTGTAATCAACAAAGAAAATGCCAAATATTTACCGGCCATGGATTCAAGAAAGCGAGAGGAGGTGAGTATAAGAGTTCCTAAAAAATGGCTTAACCCAAAAAACAATAAAATCCAATTTCAATATCGTAAAAAGAAAATACAAAACCCGCGCTATTTTGAGGCCGGTTTTGCCGTTTATAATGTCAAACCCGTACCCCTTTAAAGTGATAGCTTTTTAGTATGACTTCCGAGCTACGCTAACCTTCACATGAGTACCGTTGATGATTTCTCCATTCATTTTTTCAATCACTTTCATCGCATCTTTTTTTCGTTCCATTTCAATAAAACCATATCCTTTTGACTGTCCCGTGTCTTTATCTTTAACTAACTGTACGGATTTTACTTTGCCAAATTTTTTCTCTACTACTTTTTTAATGTCTTCTTCAGTAGTAGTATAACCCAGGCTACCAATATATATCTTCATATTTATTTGGTTTTAGTATTGAATGGAATAAGAAAAATTTAGGGTCTTTGGTAAAAAGACCCTATTTTTGCTATAATACTTGCAATAATAAATTTAGCACTATGCGACGAACTTTACAAATACTTATCGCTTTATTTTTGATTTGGGGATGCCAATCCCAACAAAAAGTCAAAAAGAAAGCCCAGCAATTTTTAGATGATTATAATAAAAAATATCAAAAACTTTACTATGAGAGTGCCAAAGCGCAATGGGTAGCCAATACAAAAATTGTAGAAGGGGATACAACACGGTCGGCTCGCGCTAAACGGGCAAAAAAAGCGTTTTCTCGCTTCACGGGTAGTAAAGAAAATATAAAACAAGCCAAAAAATTTCTCAATAAGAAGAACAAGCTCAAGGATATACAGGTTAAGCAACTGGAAAAGATATTATATCAAGCCGCTGATAAACCCCAAACTGTCCCCCAAGTAGTGGACCAACGGGTACAGGCTGAAGTAGAATTAAATGAAAAACTCTATGGTTTTGATTTTAAAGTGGATACACAGTCGGTAACTCCCAATGAAATTGATGAAGTGCTTCGAAACAGCAATAATTTACAAAAACGCTTAAAATATTGGCGGACCAGTAAAGAGGTGGGTAAAGCGTTGAAGCCAGGTTTAGTTCATATCCGAGATCTGCGTAATAAAACAGTAAATGCGCTTGATTATGATAACTTTTTTAGTTATGAAGTGTCCGATTACGGGATGGAAAGCAAAGAGTTGTTGAACTTAATGGAGAAGGTGATAAAAAAAGTATGGCCTCTTTATCGTCAATTACATACTTATGCGCGGTATGAGTTAGCTAAAAAATATGAGGTGGATACTGTCCCCAAGATGCTGCCGGCTCACTGGTTACCAAACAGATGGGGGCAAAGTTGGAGCTCGATGATAAACGTGCAGGGTTTGAATTTAGATAGTGCGCTTCAACAAAAATCACCAGAGTGGATTGTTAAACAAGGGGAACGATTTTATACCAGTATGGGTTTTTCTGAATTGCCCCAAACATTTTGGGATAAGTCAAGTTTATATCCTCCCCCCGAAGATGCAGATTATAAGAAGAATAATCACGCTTCTGCCTGGCATTTAAATTTGGAAAATGATGTACGGTGTTTAATGAGCGTTATTCCTAATAAGGATTGGTATGAAACCAGCCATCATGAATTAGGACATATTTATTATTATATACAGTATACTAACCCCCAAGTTCCTGTAATATTGAGGGATGGAGCTAATCGAGGCTTCCATGAAGCAATTGGTAGTTTGATGGAGTTACCGGCGATGAACAAAGAGTATTTAGCTACGTTGGATTTGATTCCCAAAAACTCGAAGACGGTTCAAAAACAAACATTATTGAAACAGGCATTGAATTATATTGTATTTATTCCATTCGGCGCAGGTTTGATGAGCCATTTTGAACATCAGCTTTATGCAAAAGATTTATCGGAAAATGAACTGAATAAAGTGTGGTGGCATATGAAGAAAAAGTACCAGGGTATCGTTCCTCCCTCCTCTCGAGGAGAGCAATATTGTGATGCTGCTTCAAAAACACATATTATTAATGACCCTGCGCAGTATTATGATTATGCTATCTCGTATATTTTACTATTCCAGTTTCATGAGCACATTGCTAATCATATTATCGACCAAAATATTCATAAGGCAAACTATTACAAAAAGAAAAAAATTGGGGAGTTTCTAAAAAAACTAATGCGACCCGGGGCCACCAAAGATTGGCGGAAATTATTAAAGCAAACTACCGGGGAAGGAATGACAGCTGAACCGATGTTAAAATATTTCGCTCCCCTTAAAAATTACCTGAAAAAGAAAAATAAAGGGAGAAAGCACACTTTGCCCCAGTGGGCACAGGTTAAAAGTCAATCACTGAATATTTAACACAAAATCTTTGATGTATTAATGCTTCACGACCTTTCACAACAATATTCTGTTATTGATCAGTATATCGCTGAAATACGGGATAAGGATATTCAGCGGGATGCTTTCCGTTTCCGTAAAAATGCCGAGCGATTAGCTATGTTGATGGGCTATGAGATCAGCAAAAACTTAGCTTGGCAAGAAAAAGACGTACAAACCCCTTTGGCAACGGCAAAAACACATCAATTACAAGAACAACCTGTATTGGCAACTATCTTACGGGCAGGATTGATAATGCATGATGGGCTACTGAATATATTTGATCAAGGGGACAATGCTTTTATATCCTGTTACCGTAAAGCCAGGGCAGACAGTTTTGAAATTCAGCTGGAATATATTACTTGCCCGAGCTTAGAGAATCGTGTATTAATAATTTCTGATCCCATGTTGGCAACGGGTTCTTCTATGGTGAAGACTCTTGAGCAGTTGTTAGATTATGGAAAGCCCTCCACGGTACATATAGCTGTATTGGTAGCCAGTGAAGAAGGAATAGCTTATGTAGAGGAACGATTACCAGAGGCCCATATTTGGGCAGCAGCGATAGATCCGGAATTAGATGAAAATGCCTATATCGTCCCCGGTCTCGGTGATGCTGGTGATTTGGCTTATGGTACCAAAATCCAAGAGTAGTTCATGGTCACCTATGTCCTCTTTGTCATAGGCTTCGTTTTTTTGGTCAAAGGGGCGGATTTTTTAGTAGATGGTGCCGCTGCCATGGCTAAAAAACTGAAAATCTCCAATATTGTCATTGGGTTAACTGTCGTTTCTTTTGGCACTTCCGCTCCGGAACTCTTTGTTAATGTGATTGCCAGCCTGGGAGGAAGTCCTCAAATAGCTATAGGAAATATATTAGGGAGTAATATTGCTAATATTTTACTAATCCTGGGAGTGGCAGGGGCATTGGTAACGTTGGAAGTTAAGCCGAATACTATTCGTAAAGAGGTACCTTATAGCTTATTGGGGGTTATTATATTAACACTGATGGTGAATGATAAGTGGATTGATGGAGCCCCTCATTCGCAACTATCTCATTCGGAAGGATGGGTGTTGTTAGCCTTTTTTGCTGTTTTTATGTACTATACTTATTCTATCGCTCAACGGGATTATGATACAGAAACTGCGGTGAAACATATGGCCCTTCCGTGGTCGTTGACTTATATTGGTTTAGGGATAATTGGGTTGACTTTTGGAGGTGAATGGATTGTAGATGGAGCCGTCAAAATAGCAAAAACTTGGCATATTAGTGAATCTTTTATTGCCTTAACTATTGTTTCCATTGGTACTTCGTTGCCCGAACTGGCCACCTCTGTTATGGCTGCCCTTAAACGAAATGCCGATATTGCAGTGGGAAACGTAGTGGGTTCGAACATATTTAATATCTTATGGGTGCTGGGCATTAGTGCTGCTATTAAACCCATAGATTTCCATCCCCAAAGTAATATTGATATCGGAATGACGCTGTTGGCTACCTTCCTGCTCTTTATCTTTGTATATGTGGGTAAAAAACATAAAATAGAGCGATGGCAGGGAGCGTTGTTTATTGTGTTGTATGTTTTGTACTTGACGTTGCTCATAACCCTTGAAACCTTACCAGAGAGTATCCTATGATCCCGTCTTTATTTGATTGTAAATTAATTAATAGTGTTATAAAAGTACTGTTTGTAATTTATGGCAATTATTATGTCCGTATAACTTAAAGCGACAAACTTCCTGAGTCTCCTTCTATTGAAGCCTGTCGATGTTTTTAAGAGTTCGTTATGCATTATTTTCAAGGAGAAGATATAGATCACCAAACACTATATTATAAACAGTTTAAGCACTGTTATATCATTTTAATTTTTTTGAGAAAAGCCGTAATCTGGAAGGTACTCCCCCGATTATTTAAAATCAGTTTTCCACAGTTTCATCTGTTACCTTATGCCAGGAAGTTATTGACCAACTATTTTTTTAATCATTATAAAATAAAAAAAAGCTGATACCGACTTCAATGCTGGGATAAGCATCACTATATACATAATCTACTCATGAAGTTACTTTGTCAAAAATATTAATAGTGTTTTTATATTGTGGAGTACTCGTCGGGCTTTACTATATAACGATAATGGTATTAACGGGGGATGAGTTGAAATTCATG
>CAZIGO010000015.1:20596-20822 GCA_964538595.1 uncultured Chitinophagales bacterium
AAACTCTTTTTCTTTAAGTTTACGTATAATAAGTCGGTCAACTACAACCATACTGTCCGCATGAAGGAGGGGAGTACGAGCAATACTATCGATTAAGATCTTTTTTTTGGCCGGCGTAAACTCCCAAAAGCCACTGTTCTGGGTGAGATCCCCGTCGGGATCTATATAGGTGCGTATAACTCTATTATTTTTAGTGTAAGTAGCTTTAAAGTTTTGTATAGCTAAC
>CAZIGO010000015.1:20832-22534 GCA_964538595.1 uncultured Chitinophagales bacterium
ATACAGGTATTGACCTAACTTCCATTGGTTAACCACTCTTTCTTTTTTACTGCGAAAACTGATTAACGGCCCTTCTTGGTATTTGCAATGGAGCATACTCGTTAGGATAATAGATATAAAAATAAAAAATAATGTAGTTTGGGAGGGATACAAGGTTTGTCAAATTAGTGGGTACGGGTTTATTAACTAAGTGAATTATTGAAAGGTATAGGTAAGCCCTATCATGAGCCCTCCACTGGCTGCGTTTGTGGGACCTCGTTTTTGATCCCAAGAATCATTATCCCAAAATTTATCCTCACTGTTGGCTATGGTCCATGTAGCATTCTTGTTTTCAATATCTTGGAAGCTGTAATCAAATCTAAAGTTGATATTGAGTTTTAGTAAATCTGTCAAACTTATATCAGCTCCAAGCCCCATAACCGCTCCAAAATGGATTTCGTTATAAGCTTTTTTAGTGGAGAAATCCTCCACCGGCATATCTTTTTTATAATTAACTTTAGTATCGTTGATGTAATGGGTGGCGCCGGAAAGATAATTTAATTGGGGACCTATGAGAAAAGAAAAGAAAGCTCCTTTGTACGGGAAAGAGTTGGCCCGAAACATCAGGGGTACTTTAATGTATTTCAAACTAACTTCCGCTGTGTAATCAGTAGAACTTTTGGAAGGAGAAGAGAAAGTATATTGAAGACCCGTATAGTTCGAATAGGCTCCCTCTTCGAATGTTGCTCCTTGGAAGTCGCCTTCGTACTTTTGCCCTGTTTGGGCATATAGTACATTGGTACGCACACCAATATAGTCGGTGAAATTATATCCCAGCGAAATACCGTACGATTGGCCGAACGTAGCTTTAAAGTCGAGCGCCGGCCCTTCAGCAAAATCTTGATTATTGATTAACCAATTATTTTTGAACATTCCTCTTAGCCCCACTTCGAATCCTTTTTGGGCAAAACTGGAACTGGCTATTATCAATACTGACAGCAAGATGATTACTCGTCTCATGATATTCATTTTTTGTTTAAAGTTTCCCTTTAACAAATGTATTGAAAATTATGGAAAATTACACATTATCAGCGTGAGTACTTATTGTGGTGTCTATACAAAAAATTGGACAGAGGGTGGGTTATATCCACAGTGTTGGATTTGGTAGGTAATTGTAAAAAATCCTATCTTTGGTGGAATAGCGTTGTTCTGCCTATTGATGCAGCCTTCCTTGTATGGCCAATGAAAATTTAAATCCCGACGACACCAATTTTACTCCTGAAGAAAAGGAGTATGAACGACTACTCCGCCCTCAAACGTTTGATGACTTCACTGGGCAAGATCAAGAGATTGATAATTTTAGAGTCTTCGTTGAAGCAACGAAACAACGCGAAGAAGCGTTAGATCATGTATTGCTCCATGGTCCTCCCGGATTGGGCAAAACAACACTGGCTTATATTTTAGCCCATGAGTTAAGTGTTAATATAAAAATAACATCAGGTCCTGTGTTAGAAAAACCGGCAGATTTGGCGGGACTGCTTACTAACTTACAGGATTTTGATGTGCTTTTTATCGATGAGATTCATCGCCTGCCCTCTATTATTGAAGAGTATTTGTATTCCGCAATGGAGGATTATCAAATTTCGATTATGATTGAGAGTGGTCCTAATGCACGTACGGTTCAACTGAACCTCAATCCTTTTACGCTAGTGGGAGCTACAAC
>CAZIGO010000016.1:0-12539 GCA_964538595.1 uncultured Chitinophagales bacterium
TTCAAAAAACACTGTATTGTTTTAAATCGAGAAGCTTGGGGTATTCCTTTGAGTTAAAAAGGGGACGGTTATTTTTTAACAAGCGAACGTAGTACTTCTTTATCAATATTAACGGTATATTTTTTCTTTAAATTTCTGATCCATTTATTCTCTAAGTGTTCTTGATAATCCGCGATCACCTGTCCTCGAATTTCATCTAGTTTTTTAATACGGGGGTCCAGGATATCGTGGACTTGAATAATAACTTGAGTACCATCGTTTGATTGGGTAGTAGGGTGTATACCTTTTTTCCAATCTATTTGACTGATATAGGGATTTTGTCCCTTCTCATATTTACCATTTTCAATGGTTAAATTGTTGGTAACCTGCTTGTTTAGTTGGTCATAGAGCTCTTCCTTTGTTTTAATATCTCGTTGCGACAATACTTTACGTACTGTTTGGGCTACTTTTTTATTGTCACACTTATAAATAGTGGCTTTAAGACGACGATCCCAGGTATAGTCTTGTTTGTGTTTTTCGTAATATTTCTTTAGGCCCGCTGTGTCTTCTACTGCTTTGGACCAAACTTTACGATCGGTAATTTCAAAGAGGAGTATGCCGTTAAAGTATTCATTAAGTAAAGCTCGGAATTCGGGATATTTTTCTTTGAGGTGTTGTTTCTCGTATTTTAACGAGCTGTGTTTAACAAAATCTTTGTAATACGCATTAAATACTCCTTTAGCATTAGCTCCTCGGTTTTTTCGAGGATGCTGGGCTATATATTTGATCAGGTCGTATTGAGTAAAACTTTTTTCTCCCAATGTAAATAGCGGTGCGTCCATGTCTTTATATTTCTTGGCTTGTATTTTATTACGACGTCCAAGATGTTGACTTATTTTTTTACGAACCGCTTTTTTGTGATCGGGGTGTGGGGTAAAGTTATTTTCTTTTTTAATTTCTTTCACTAATGAAGTTTTGGCGATCTCTGCTCGTTTGCTGTTTTTTATTTTTTGCTTAAGCTTTTCTTTTCTCTTTTCATTAAAAGAGGGAGGGGATTTTTTGTCAAGACGTTTAATGATGTACCATCCTCTCGGAGTTTCAACTGGAGGAGCGACTGCACCATTCTTTTGCAGGGAAAAAGCGGTAGTATCATATTCTAATAAAGTTTCGCCAGCGCCGAACCATCGGAACTTTCCATCCCGTTGTACTGTCTTTTTATCATCAGAATATTGATTTACCATTTTTGTGAAAGAAGCCCCTTCCTGAATTTTTCGATAAATGTTGTGAGCCTGTTGTTCTCTTTTTTTGATCTCATTAGCTGAAGCTTTTTTGGGCTTTTTAATTAAAATGTGGGCAGTGAGTATTTTTCCTTGTGCGGGCCGTTTGTCAAGTACCTTAATGAGATGATAACCGAATTTAGTTCGAACAGGGCCGGTTATTTTACCTTCGGCGGTATTGTAGGCTGCTGTTTCAAACGGATAAACCACTTGTAAAGGCTTAAAGTAGCCGATATCACCCCCATTCTTTTTAGCTGAGGGATCATCGGAATGTTTTTTCGCCATTTGGGCAAAATCGGCCCCATTTTCTAATTTTTGTTTAATCTTTTTGATTTCCTTATAAGCTTGAAGAGTGTCTTGAGGAGTAGGGTTCCGGGGCAATTTCACTAAAATGTGACGAGCTCGCACTTCCTCTTTCATGCGTTTTTTGGCTTCCTTAACCAATTCTTTTAATACTTGTTTGTCAGTAAGATAGGAGGAGGCTAATTGATTGCGGTATTTTTTGAGTTCTTGCTGGATGGAAGGCAGCGTATCCAGCTGCATATCTTTAGCTTCCTTAACTTTTAATCGAAAATTGATATACAGGTCAAGATAATTTTTGAGAGATTGATGAGTGTAAAGGTTGGGTTTATCTTTATTACTCTTTTCATAAACTCTTTGGTAAGTATCTTTTGTGATTTTTTCATCATCAATGGATACTAACACTGGACTGTCAGGGGCTTTTTGAGTTTGGCTAGTTTTTTTGCTCCCTCCGCAACTGGCCAATAGAAAGAGCAACACTACTAAACTTGCAGGTAGTTTGTTAGATAAACGCATGTACTTGTTTTTGGTCGAAAATAGTAATAATTAAACATATTTCTGGTAAGAGCTAAGGTAAGAGTTTCCCTAAAAACCTACATATTCAATGTAAACAAATTAGGAGTGTGGCGGGGAAATATGTTTAGTGAGGGCGCAAATGCGGTGATCGTTTTTTTTATAATAATTTACTTTATCCATAACATCATGGATAAGTTTTAATCCCATGCCCCCTTTTTGTCTATTTTTGATCAATTCCTGCATATCTTTTTGGTAGTGGAGAACAGGATTGAAAATATCATCTCCGATATCAAATATTTTAACCTTGATGGACTGGGGGTTGGTGGTGATAACAACTTTTAGTGTTTTGGAATGGTCACATTTGTTCCCGTGAATGATGGCATTGGAGCTGGCTTCATCTATGGCAAGGATGATGCGATCCTTTTCTAATGAAGAAATAGGGAGTTCTTTTATGTGATCGCGAACAAATTGCCGGATCTTTTTTAACTCGGTTTTAGCACATGGGACTTTTAATTTATCTTGCATGTATCTTTTTTTTAGCATCTTCTTTGGAAGAGGAGATCGTAAATATATTATGTAACCCTAATGTGACAAATACATCATAAACCCCTTCTTTCATATTATAGAAAACAAACTTTCCTTTGTGTTTCTTTACATCTTCTAAATAGGATATAAATACGCCCACTCCTGCTGACGAAATATAGCTTAGTCCGTTACAATTAATTAGAAATTTATAGCATTGTTGGTCTATTGCTTCACTAATCGCTTCATCCATTTTAATAGCAGAGCTGGCATCAAGTTCGCCAATAGGCTTCAATAAAACGTAATGGTCTTTTTTATTTTGCTTTATTTTCATAGATTATATCAAGTTATACGTAAGATGATTAATGATGTTTCAATGCTATTTATTTTAAATGTATAGTTACTAAGGTTATATCATCAAAGGCTTGGTTGGTGTTATCTTTTATTTCCATAAAGCGATAGAGTTTTTTGAGTATATAGACATTCATAGCATGGGTGGTGGGTTGTGAAGTAGTGGATAGGTATTCCTGGACAGTATCTTTTAATCGGACAGCTCCAAACTCTACCATTTTTCCAGATTTTCGGGCTTCTAATATACCATCAGTTACCAATATCAAAAAGTCGTTACTGTTATATTGGATTTGTTCGGAGGTGATAAATTCTCGATATTGTGAAGAGGGAAGAATGCCGAGGGCCATGCCTTCATCTTGTAGATAATGAAGATCCTTCTTTGTACTATCATAATAAAGAAAGGGACATTGGCCGCCCCGGTAATATTTAAGATAATGATGGTGAGTATTGATATATAAAAACCCTACTGTTATAAACTCTGCCTTGCCCAAGCATTCTCGGAGAGCTTTGTTGGCCTGCTCTATGAAATGCTGGGGTTTATAATTTTCTTGTACAAGAGCTTGAAAAATACCTTTCATCTCTGACATATGAAAAGCGGCCGGGGTCCCTTTCCCTGAAACATCGGCAATGATAACTACATATTCATCGGGGCTGACTTGATAATAATCGTAAAAGTCTCCTCCTACCTCTGAAGCGGGTTGACTAAATCCACTCAGGGCTATTTCATCATTATCGGGCAATGATTTGGGAAGCAGCTTGTTATGCATGGATTGGGCAATCTCGACTTCTTCTTTTAGTCGCTCAGCTTCTAACGCTTCGTTCAGGTGTTCGGTGTTTTCAATAGCTAAACTGGCTTGATCAATATAGGTTTTAACCAAGCGGATCATAAATTCATCAAAACTATGACTATAACTTTTCGTTAGCCCTAGCCAACCGATCAAACGTTCTTTACTTTTTATCGGCAAAATGAGGATAGCTTCGATGGGAGAAGACAGTTCATGGTCAGAAAATGCTGGCAGTTGAGAGACTTTCTCGATATAAAGGCTTTCCTCTTCTTCATCAAAGTGTTGTTCAGCATAGGCTTCGATCTTTTGTACTTCTTCTTTCTGAATTTGATGAACTTCAAAGGTACTATGGTCTAATTTTTTATCATTGACATTGATCCATCCCCCTTCGGCTTGCGTGTTATTAAAACTTATCCTGAAAAGTTTTTCAAGTATGTCAGGAACAGCAAACTCGCCTTGTATTATACGATTGATTTCATGAAAGCTGCTGATTTCTAGTTCTCGTTGTTCCATAAAATGGGCGATAGGTAAATTAAAAATCAGGGCTAATAAACTGAATACGGTATAGGAACTAACGAAGGAAGCGGAGAGAATGAGAAACACATTCCTGAATATATCTACATGCAATACATAGGGGTTATTTAATTCCAACAGGTGTTTACTCAACAATAAACAGATAATGCTATTGGGGATCAAAAGGAGAATAGCTGATTTTTTCTCTCGTTTCTTAAGAAAAGCGACCCATCTGAGTCGAATAGTTAATAAGAGAACAATAATCAATCCTCCTACTAAATAAAGATAAGAGAGGAAAGTAGGGATATTGAGGCTCGTAAAATTAAATATTACACTGGCTAATAGCACAATTTGAAAGATATTCCATAATTGAATGTCCCGTTTGGTGCGGTTTATAAAGATCAATTTTTTGAAAAGAATAAGTCCTACTAAAAAGAAAATAATAATAAGGTAAAGACTGGCCAGGTTCAATAAATGACGTAGGACAGGGTTGATAGGGATGATTTGGGGTTGACTACCCCATTTGGTTCCCTTGGTTAAGTTGTGAGAAATAGTGGGCAAGAAATTCACAATATAATATACGCCCATGACAAAAAGTCCTGAAAAGAGCGTATAAAGCAGGAGTTGTTCTACATTGTAGATCTCTCGACTTTCTAAAAAATCTCTGATAAATAGATAATGGCCGATCAGGAACCAAGCTAAAAATAAATTGAGAACGAGGGTAGGGAGGTAAAATTGTATAGTACTACCGGGGAAAAAGTTTAGGGACGTTTCAAAGCATATGAGTATAAAACTCAACAACCCTATGAAAAGGTAGATGTAATACCAATCGTTATCTAATCTTAAATTCCTCAATAGCTAAGTGTTAGTGAATATATGAGAGCGCTGATATTAGTTAAATATAAACCTACAATATTTATAGTTATTCTCCGGTTTATCTTAACTTATGTTTAATAGTACTACAATTCTTAAAAAATAAAAAATATGGCCGCTACCAAAGCAAAACCCTCGATTATTTATAACCTGGAAATTGAAGAGTTGGTGACCCAGGGAAAGGGGTTGACCCATACTGACGAAGGTAAAGTAGTCTTTGTTAATAATGCTTTACCCGGTGATATAGTGGATGTGCAAGTGGTTAAAGAGAAAAAAGATTATGAGGTGGGCCATGCTTTTAATTTCCGTTCTTACAGTGACTGGCGAGTTGAGCCCTTCTGTGAGCATTTTGGTTTATGTGGAGGATGTAAATTTCAGAATTTAGCTTATATCGATCAGCTTTCCTTTAAACAGAAAGTTGTGCGCGAAGCTTTTGAACGTATTGCTAAATTGTCCTCGCCTGTTATTTCGGATATTTTACCTGCTCAAAAACAGCGCTTTTTTCGAAATAAATTAGAGTTCACCTTTTCTAAAAAAGGGTGGAAGGATTGTAATAAGGTTCGAAATGGGGAGTTTGACAAAAAAGAGACCCAACCCGTTTTGGGGTTTCATCTTCCGAATCAATGGGATAAGGTGTTGGACATAGATTATTGTTATTTGCAAGACGATCCTTCTAATGAAATTCGCCTTGCATTGCGGGATTATGCCCTTCGCAATGATATCCCCTTCTTTGATAAAGTGAAGCAGAAAGGTTTTCTGCGAAACTTAATTATCCGCATGACCCAGAAGGGAGAAATAATGGTGATCGTAACCTTTTACAAGGATAATAAGAGAGATCGAGAAGCAGTTCTCAACTTCCTGCAAAAGAAGTTCCCCCAAATATCTTCTCTGTTGTATGTGATCAACCCCAAGGGAAATCCTACTATTGATAATTTAAAAGTTCATTGTTATGCAGGGAAAGATCATATTGTTGAACAATTAGAAGATCTGAACTTTAAAATAGGGCCGAAGTCTTTTTTTCAAACCAACACCGAACAAGCGCTAAAAGTGTACCGGACAATACGAGATTTTGCCGACTTAACGGGCGGAGAGATCTTATATGATCTTTACACCGGTATAGGTACTATAGGCTTATTTTTGGCTCGCTCCTGTCAACGAGTGGTGGGTATTGAACAAGTAGCAGAGGCAGTGGATTATGCCCAGGTTAATGCTCAATGGAATGATATAGAAAATAGCCATTTTTTCAGTGGAACGATTCAACAAACTTTGACGAAGGAGATGACAACTAAATGGGGGAATCCCGAGGTTGTCGTAACTAACCCTGGCCGCCGGGGGATGCACAAACGAGTGGTAAGTAAGTTGAAAGGGATAAAGCCGGCTAAAATTATTTATGTAAGTTGTAACCCTACTACGCAAGCTCGCGACTTTAAACGGTTACAGCATCTCTATGATATTAAAGCTATTCAACCCGTGGATATGTTTCCCCAAACGGCTCATGTAGAAAACATATTATTTTTGAAACGGAAACCTCAGGTAAAGCCAGACTACAATTAATACAAAAGTTAGCTTATTTTCGCATCATGACTGTTAATACAGGCATATCTTTAGAAGAAATCAAGGCACCGGTTTCTGAAGAATTGTCAACTTTTGAGCAACGCTTTAAGGAATCGGTAAAGAGTTCCGTACCGCTTTTGGATCGGGTGATGCGCTTTATTGTTAACCGGAAAGGGAAACAGATACGTCCCTTATTGGTTTTGCTGACAGCCCGCTTGCATGGCACGATCAATGAAGCCACTTATGTTGGAGCATCGATGGTAGAATTATTACATACGGCTACATTAGTGCATGATGATGTGGTAGATGATGCGTATGAACGACGGGGTTTCTTCTCTATCAATGCTTTATGGAAAAATAAAATAGCAGTGTTGGTGGGAGACTACCTTCTGTCTCGTGGGTTGTTACTTTCGCTGAACAACAATAAAACTCAGCTATTGCAAATATTGTCTGATGCGGTTCAAAAGATGAGTGAGGGAGAATTGTTGCAAATTGAAAAAACACGACGACTTAATATAGAAGAAGATACCTATTACAAGATTATCCGAAAGAAGACAGCTTCATTGCTAGCAGCTTGTTGTGCTACAGGTGCAGCTTCGGTTCAACAGGATGAGGCAGTAACAGAGAAAATGCGGCAGTTCGGTGAAAAGGTCGGGATAGCTTTTCAAATAAAAGATGATCTGCTCGATTTTCAACCGGATGGTACCGGAAAACCTACGGGGACAGATATTAAAGAGAAAAAGCTTACGCTTCCCCTTATTTATACGCTCAATAATGCTCCTCGGGTTAAGCGAGATGAGATCATAAATATCGTAAAAAACAGTACTTCCTCAGATCAGGTACAGGAAGTTTGGCACCAAATTCAAAAGCATGGTGGTATCGATTATGCCCGGGAAGTTATGCACCAGTATCGCGAACAGGCCTATGAGTTGTTGGAAAGTTTCCCGGATAATTCGGCCCGGAAAAAGCTAAGAGAATTGGTTACTTTTACTACTGAGCGTACACGATAGCTTATAGAGCGATGCCGGAATGGTGCTCCCGCTCTTTTAATTTATTTTTCTGCCATCAACAGCTGGGCTGATTCATTGAGAGGTAGCTCTTTAATAGAGTGGAAACCGGCTTCCTCCATCCAGTAAGTAATCTCCTCTTTGCTATAGACGTTCCCTTGTTTAGTATTTAAAAGCATATGCAGACCAAATAGAGTACCATGGGGGGGAGCTATTTTTTCTTTATCCATGATATAGTCCAATATCACTAACTTGCCTCCTTCTTTCAGTGCATTATAAGATTTGAGTATAATATTTTGATTTTGTTGAGGACCGAAGATGTGGATAAGAGCAGAGGCAAAGATTAGATCGTAACTGATGCCGTACTTACGATCTTCAATAACATCTATCTCTTCAAAAAACATTCTTTTGGCAATAGCGGGTTCTACATATTTTTCCGCTTCTTCTATAACATGAGGTAAATCTCCTAAGACTCCTTGAGCCGTGGGCTCTTGCTTGAGCATTTCTCGCAAATAAACACCGGATCCTCCGCCCAGGTCGAGAATGTCACTTTTTTCCAGCTCATCTTGAAGGGCTGCTGCCACCTCTTGTTTACTGAAGTAGGCCCGTGCTTCCATAGCTGCTATAAAGTCCGGATCCCACCGTGGAGTTTCTTCCTCTTCGTCCTCTTCGGCTTCGTCTTCGCTACTCAGTTCTATTGACTGTCCCTCATACATCGCTTGCTCCAAATGCCACCATGTTTCATATCCCTTTTCCATTAGGTGTATCATGGGGCGCAAGTCGTGTTCGGCTTTATCAGTTAAAAAACTTCGGATGGGGGGAGGGGTCATAAATTGACCTGATTTTTTTCGTAATAAGTCTAATCCCACCAAAGCATTACAAAGCCGCATAAGAGCATCAGGATCTTCTTCGGGCTTAAGAACCTCGTCTAATGCGCGATATTTGTTAATGAATCGGTCGAAAATAGCGAGGTTGACAGCGGTAGTTAATACTCGGGACTTTCGAAAATCTGAGGCGGTAACGATGATTTGACCGAATTCTTCTTGGGCTTGTTGAGGATCCATAGGTGTTTTTGCAGCAAAGATAATGGTTCAGGGGCAGAAGTGGAATCATTTTTGGTTGATAAACTGCTCATTGAAACGGTCGAAGGAATCAAAGGCAAAACGGTTGGCAATAAATATGGAGAGCACCACGGTTACAAGAGAAGCCACCATAATAGCAATCATGATCATGATCTGGTATTTTATAGCTATATTAGGATCCGTACCACTTAAAAGCTGACCGGTCATCATACCAGGAATTGAAATAATCCCCAATACAGAAATAAGAGCAATCAAGGGGTTGAATGCTTTTTTTAAAGCTTTTCGCATAAAGGGTGCTAGTGCTTCATTTCTGGTGGCGCCCAAAATTAGATAATAACGGTAACGTCTCAGGTGGGTTCCCAACTCATGATAGTAGGAGTTCAAGGCGATCACATTACTGCGGAGGCAATTGCCGAGTATCATTCCGGTAATGGGAACCATATAGCGAGTGGCAAATACATTTTCCAGTCGCAACGTAAGTCCTAAGAAAAAAATGTCAACGATGAGCAGACTGATAAATACGGATAGGAATATGGGAGCGAAAAAATGTTTCAGCGACAACTCACTCCTTTTTATAATGGTAAAGTTAGCAACAAGGATCATCAGCATTATCCATATAATATTTACCCACATACTGTTTAAGTTGAAAAGGAACTCCAAGTACAACCCGATAAATATCAATTGCGCTGTCATCCGTATAATAGCCCAGGCTGTTTGGCCGACTAACCCTGTTTGAAAATACCAGAAAATAGTGAAAGGAATGAGTAGAAGGGAATAGGCTAAGGCCAGGTCTAACCAACGTATATCTACAATTTCCATAGCTTATAGGGTTATTGATTTGTCACAATATTGAATCCACTCTTTGTCGTGTGAAGTGGAGATAACTGTACGATCGGGGGCTTGAAGAATCAGTCGACTAACAACTTCTTTAATATCGGTATCAAGATGATTGGTGGGTTCATCTAAAAGGAACAAAGGGCGGTCGAGTAGCAAGCAGATTAGTACTCCGATACGCTGTTTTTCTCCTCCTGAAATGTTGTTGACGGGCTGCTCCAGTATTGAAATGGGTAACTGTAAGTCGCGGAGTAAATTATTAATTTGATCTTGTGTGGGAGTATGGTGTTTGTTATGCTTTAAAGTGAAAGGGAAGTTGATAACCTGTTGAACGGTTTCAGCGGGGAAGGAGGGATTTTGTGGTAGCCAAGCCATTTTACGACGTAATACCCGAATAGAGCGAGCAGTAAGCGGATAACGATCAATAAAAATGTTCCCTTGTGTGGGTGATTCAAATCCCATAATAAGATATAGCAGAGTAGTTTTACCACTTCCCGAAGGCCCTTGTATGACGACTTTTTCCCCTTTTTTGACCTGTAAGTTAAACTCTTCTATTAATGGGGGAGGTTCGTATTGAAAATAAATATCTTTGAGTTGAAGCATCATTATTGAAAGGATGTTTTGCCTTTGTTGCCTCGGCAAAGACAGGTCAGGGAAGCATAGTTCGTTAGGTTAAGAAGTGTTTTTAAAAAAGGAGGCAGTCGTCTTCACTAGTTGTTCGCTGGCCGTTGGTAGTTGTTCTTTGTCGTAAGGATGGTATCCGCCAAAGGTGTGTCCTGCCCCCGGAATTTTTTCGAGTTTCGCTCTATCGTTATTTTGAGCCAATCGTTCGGCTTCCTCTATTGAAACTGCCTCATCTTCA
The DNA here is from genome assembly GCA_964538595.1 of uncultured Chitinophagales bacterium. GTDB lineage: Bacteria > Bacteroidota > Bacteroidia > Chitinophagales > CAZIGO01 > CAZIGO01. The sequence goes on from CAZIGO010000016.1 coordinate 10,456, forward strand.
GTGCCATGAACAATAAGCAGGGGGAGGGATAGTTTTTTTACAGCGTTGAGGATGTGAAGTCGATCGATATTATTATAATAGTCTTCAACGATCTGATAGTACATCGGCATTTGTTGATTGGTACGGGCATTGGGTATGTATCGAACCCCCTCTTTTTCCCATTGTTCCATCACCTGCTCAGACCATCGTTCCCCAAAATCGGCTACAGAAGCCCAAGTAGCTACTTTGCTGACAGCGTCATTTTCGGCAGCTCCTAATAAAACGGTACCTCCCCCACGGCTATGCCCGATCAAGTATATCTCTTCTTTATCTATTTGTGAAGATGATAAAGGTATATCATCGCTTTGCACCCACTGGATCACTGTGCCTAAATCATCTAATTCTATTGAAAAATTGTTTTGACCGAAAGCCTCTAAGTCATCAAATGTTGTGGGGTTTTTCGGTGTAGTGCCGTTATGAGAAAAGTTGAATTTGATAAAAATAAAACCTTTTTTAGCAAGGGCTTCACCGATGAGATGCCAGTGGCCCCAATCTTTAAAGCCTTTAAAGCCGTGGGCGAAAATTATAACAGGTTGTGGATGATCTTGGGGTTGATGATAAACGTCTAAAAGGATAGGGCGTTCATGCAGGCCGTCAATTTTAATGTCTTTGTGTTTTTCCATAGGCTGTCAAATATACAAAAGTACATTAATTATTCGATGAATAGCTTTCGTAATAGATGATCTATTTGCAGTGTCCCTGAAGGGGTAGTAAAAAACTTTGCTCCTTCACGTCGAATAAAATGGGAGGCGCATTCTTTGAGTTGTTGCTTGGTATGCTTTTCCCATTTTTCTCCATAGTTTTTCCTGATATAATGCAGGTTACCGCCGCAGGAAGTATGTAAGCTGTGGATAAGATATTCATGGAACTGTTGTTTCTTTGTAAGATATTCTTTTGTACCGGGCAACTCTTGGGAGGATGTTTTTTTAACATAGCGGGATAAAACACGAGTGTTTTGTTGCCGGATCACTTGGCTGTCCCGTTTAAACAATGATCGAGCCCCTACTCCAATACCCAGGTAAGGAATGTTACGCCAGTAGTTAAACATATGTAATGAATAAGAGTTGGGTTGACAAAAATTACTTACTTCATAATGCTCATATCCGTTTTGCGTTAAGCTGTTGGTCAGTTGTTGATATTGTTTAGTAAAAGTAGAAGAAGAGGGGAGTTGGATTTGATCTTCATTTATCTTTTGTTGCAAAGGGGTAGCAGGGGGAGCGGTGAGTTCATAACAGGTTACGTGTGGGAGAGAAAGAGCTAAACAAGTTTCGATGTTCGTTTTCCATTGAGTGGCAGTGAGTGAAGGGAGGCCAAACAGTAAATCGATAGATATATTTGTAAAACCTTTACTGCGAGCTTTTTTTATAGAAGATAAAGATTGTTGGGCAGTGTGAGGGCGATTGAGAAATTGCAAATCAACATCGGCAAATGATTGAACGCCTATACTTAACCGATTAACCGGGGTAGTGTTAAGTTGTCGTAGGAAAGGGGAGTTTAAGTCATCGGGGTTGGCTTCCAGTGTGATTTCCTCGACTTTATTTAAGTTGCAGTATTCTGTCAGTAGGGCAAAAATTTGTTGCAGCTCCTCATAACTGAGTAAAGAAGGGGTTCCACCGCCGAAGTAAAGAGTATTGATCTCGTGTTTTTGAAAAAACCATTCTTGGAGCTGCAATTCTTGTTCGAGTGATTGAATATAAGCTGTGGTGTCATTTCCCTCCTGTAACAGGGTGAAGGGATAATGACAATGAATACAAGCTTGCTTACAAAAAGGGATATGAAAGTATAGCCCGGCCATTTTTTAAATTACCTGTGCTTAATACCTCTTTAGTAAATGTCGTTAAGAGGTGGCTTTTTGGGAAGCCGGGTCGGCAATTTTACCCGTTCGTCGTTTGTGGCGACCTCCATCGAAAGGGGTGTCAATAAATATGCGCAACATTTTCTTTGCTAAGCCCGGCGAGATGAATCGGGCAGGTAAGCAAAGCACGTTAGCATTGTTATGAGCTCGTGCCAAACGAGCTATTTCCTCGGACCAAGTAATGGCGGCT
>CAZIGO010000016.1:12549-21441 GCA_964538595.1 uncultured Chitinophagales bacterium
CGGCTCGGACCTGGTCATATTTATTCGCTGTCATAGCCATTCCATTGGCACTCCCACAGATCAGAATACCCCTTTCAAATGTTCCGTTATTGATTTTTTGAGCCAGGGGGTGGGCATAATCGGGATAGTCAACGGAGTCAGAAGAGGGAGGGCCTAGGTCAGTCACTGCGTAATTTTCATTTTGGAGCACTTTTTTAAGTGTGCTTTTTAGTTCATAACCGGCATGGTCAGCAGCAATAATTATTTTTGATGAATCCATAGGAAGAAGGTTTATTGAGTGTTGTTAATAATTTACTATTTATCAAACAAACTCCCAAACAAGTTCTATAAATAAGAGGTTAGTGGGTGAACTTATGCTTTAGTTCTTTTCTTTAATTGCACAGATTTTTTTATGCCTTCTTCAATAGGAATAAGGGGGCGGTTGAGCAGCTTTTTCATTTTAGTTATATCAGGATGGCGTCGTTGCATATCGCCTTCTTCTAAGGGGTCGGTATGTTGAATAGTAGAGTTGGAATTTGTGAGGTCAATAATTTTCTGAGCCAACGCTTTGATTTTTATTTCCCGGTCATTACCGATGTTGATAACGTCATTTTTTACTTTTTGTTTATTAAGAGCTTTAAGAGAAGCATCGATGTTATCAGATATATAGCAAAAGGTACGGGTTTGATTACCATCTCCATAAATGGTGATCGGTTGGTCGTGGAGGGCTTGTTCGATAAATTTAGCCATCACAAAATCGGTACTTTGGTGGGGACCGTAAGTATTGAAGAATCGGAAAATAGTGTAATTCAGGCCGAACTCTTGATGATAGGAGCGTAGATAAGCTTCGCCGGCATTTTTTACGACAGCATAAGGCAGTTTGGAGTTGAGAGGGGTGGTGGTTTCATTTTGAGGAAATTCTACTGGTTCGCCATATACTTCAGAAGAGGAAGCGTAGAATACCCGCTTAACTCCGGTTTTACGGGCAAGTTGCAAGATATATTTAATTCCATTGATGTCGCGCAACACAGCAATGGGATTATTTAATGTACGATTGACGCCTACGACAGCAGCATAATGAAAGATAAAATCAAATTGATGTGATCCCATCACTTTGGCTATATCATGATATTTGTTTACATCCCCCTTGATAATTTCAAGATTAGAGGGGGGAGGATCCGGTAAATTATGCATGGAACCGGTAGAGAGATTGTCAATCACTACTACTTCATTATCGGGGTTTTTAATTAATTGGGTAGTTAATGCACTTCCAATAAAACCTGCTCCGCCGGTAATGAGGATTTTTCTTGACAAGGTGGGTGAATTTTATTCGTGAAAATCGTTAATAATAGATTGCAAATACTCACCATAACCACTTTTTAACAAGGGTTGGGCGAGTTGTTGGAGTTGTTCTTTATTAATATACCCTTTTTGGTACGCGATTTCTTCTATACAACCTATTTTCAGATCCTGTCGTTTTTCGATCACCTGTACAAATTGGGCCGCTTGCATCATAGAATCGAAGGTACCCGTGTCTAACCAAGCGGTACCCCGATCTAATTTGGCTACATGTAATTTATTCCTTTCTAAATAAGTTTTATTAACGTCCGTAATTTCGTACTCTCCTCTTTCGCTGGGTTCTAATTGTTTAGCAATATCGATAACCTGGTTATCATAGAAGTATAAGCCCGGCACTGCATAGGGGGACTTGGGATTATCGGGTTTTTCCTCAATAGATTGGGCTTTTTGGTTATCATCAAACGAAACCACGCCGTATCGCTGCGGATCAGAAACATGATAAGCGAAAATGAGCCCGCCCTCCGGATCGGTATGTTTCTCCAGCAGATTACCCAGCCCTTTTCCATAAAAGATATTATCGCCCAGTATAAGAGCCACCTTATCATCACCAATAAAATCTTCACCGATCGTAAAGGCTTGCGCCAGTCCTTTGGGTTCTTTTTGTTCTTTATATTGAAAAGAACATCCTAAATGAGAACCATCACCTAGCAGGCGTTTAAAATGAGGAAGATCGGTTGGCGTTGAAATTATTAATATTTCTCGTATGCCGGCCATCATAAGTACCGATAAGGGATAATAGATCATAGGCTTATCGTAAATAGGCATTACTTGCTTGCTTATGGCATACGTTATAGGATATAATCGTGTACCCGCTCCTCCTGCTAAAACAATACCTTTCATAATATTCTAAATTATGATCATTAGTTTAATAAAAAAATAGAAAATAACATAATTGTGTTCATATGATATGCCGGGGAAAAGGCGTCCTTATCCCGGTCATGGAATTAAGTATTTTTCTTTTTATTTCGCTTGTGTTTGAGCACTTTGGCTTCCAGGTAAAATATAAGCTCTTCTGCCAGGTTTTTGGAAAGATCACCCACCCGTTCCAGTTTATGGATGATAGAGAGCAGGTAAATATAATGAGCTGCTTTTTGCTTATCTTTTTGAATCAACCCGGCTGTAATATCAGCAGCTTGTGTGTTAATATCATTCAAAATACGATCTTTTTTAAATATTTTACGGGCCAGTCGGGTATCTTCCTGGTCAAAGGCTTCCATAGCATCGTCTACCATACTGGCTGCGTTGTCGAACATTTCATGGAATCGTATTTTTTTCAAGGCTTCTTTACCGACAGGAGTATCCACATTCAAAATATATTTAGTAATGCCAACGGCATTGTCTCCTATTCTTTCAAGGTGGGTGTTGATTTTTAGTGAAGCTAATACAAACCGTAAATCGATAGCCACAGGGTTGAATAGCGCCAATATATTTTCACAATCCCTGTCAATTTTCAACTCCATCGCATCTACCCGTTTATCATTGAAGATCACTTCATGGGCTAAGTCTTTATCAAATTGGAGGATAGCTTCCCGGCTTTTATCGAACTGTTTGCTCACCAATGACATCATATTCATAATCTCCTCTTTTAGCTCTTCCATTTCTTGGGTCAGATGAGTGGATTGTTGTTCTTTATTCATGATATTGAATTTTATAAGTAAAGGTTAACCAAAACGACCGGTGACATAATTCTGAGTCATTTCTTTGTCTGGTTTGGTAAATATTTTTTTGGTATCGTCATATTCTACTAACTCTCCCATGTAAAGAAAGGCTGTTTTATCACTCACTCGAGCTGCTTGATGCATATTATGGGTAACAATGATGATAGTATAGTCGCTTTTCAGGTTATAAATCAACTCTTCAATTTTTTTGGTCGAGATGGGGTCTAGTGCTGAAGCCGGTTCATCCATTAAAAGAATAGAGGGTTCTACGGCTAATGCTCGAGCAATGCAAAGGCGTTGCTGTTGCCCGCCCGATAGTTGGAGAGCTGATTTATTGAGGTCGTCTTTTATTTCTTCCCATAAAGCAGCTTGTTTCAGCGATTGCTTTACTCTTTCTTCTATATAGTCTTTATTGCTGATGCCATTAATACGAAGGCCGAAGGCCAGGTTCTCGAAAACAGATTTGGGAAAGGGGTTGGGCTGTTGAAACACCATGCCTACTTTTTTGCGGATATCTTCTACCCGCACATCATCGTCATAAATATTTTTTCCATTAATGAGAATTTCTCCGTCGATATAGGCGTTTTCTATTAGGTCATTCATGCGGTTTAGTACACGAAGGTAGGTGGATTTACCGCAACCTGACGGGCCAATAATAGCCGTAATCTGATTACCTTCCATATCCATGGTAACGTCTTTGATCACATGGTGATCATCATAATAAACATTAACATTTTTTGTTTCGATGACGCTCATGGATATTATTTTAAACGTTTGGAGTATTTGTTTCTTAAATAAATAGCCAAAGCATTAAGAAATAGTGTAAATCCTAAAAGTACAATTATTCCTGCAGCAGCGTTAGTGTGAAATTCAGCTTGAGGGCGGGAAACCCAATTAAATATTTGGATAGGCAAGACAGTGAAGGAAGAAAAAATGTTTTGGGGCAAAAAGGCTACATAAGTGAGAGCACCTATCGTGATGAGGGGAGCCGTTTCACCGACAGCCCGGGAGATGGCGAGGATGATACCGGTTAAAATAGAGGGGAGTGCGTTAGGGAGGATATGGTGCCATATCGTTTGCCATTTTGTGGCCCCCAATGCTAATGAGGCATGTGCAATTTCACGGGGCACATTCCGGAGGGCTTCGCGGGTAGAGATAATTATGATAGGTAAAATAAGTAAAGCCATTGTAAGTCCCCCGGCCAACAAACTTCGTTCGAGATGTAAGAGACGTACAAACAGGCCTAATCCCAGGATACCGTATACAATAGAGGGGACCCCGGCTAAATTGGCTATATTGACTTCAATGAGTTTATTGAACCAGTTGTCCGTGGCGTATTCTTCTAAATAAATAGCGGCCCCGATACCGATAGGCAGAGCAAAAATAGCTGTAATAAGAATCATATAAAAGCTACCGACAAGGGCAGGAAGAATACCGGCTTTACCGGCATGGCGGGAAGGGTAGCTGATGATGAAGTCAAAAGTGAGTCGAGGGACTCCATCAACAAACACATCCAATAATAATAATATTAAAGTAGTTAAGGCAATTCCTAAGCCGACTATGGCACTTAATTTAAACAGATAGCTATACAGGGATGACTTTTTAGACTTATACCATCTTATGATATGCTCAATTTTTCGGATCATTCGTTGGATGGTTTTATAAGTCGTTCTCGTAAATAGTAACTGAGGGCATTAAGGCTAAATGTAAGGACAAAAACAGTCATCGCTACAACAAAAATAGTTTGGTAACTTAAAGAGCCGGCGGGTGTGTCACCGAGGCTGACTTGAACGATATAAGTGGTCATGGTTTCTACAGGGGAGAGTGGGTTGGCAGTGAGGTTAGGTACTTGACCCGCTGCAATGGCTACGATCATTGTTTCACCAATAGCCCGGGACATACCTAATATAAACGAGGCTACAATACCGGAAGTAGCGGCTGGGACAACTACTCGTAAAGATACTTGTAATTTATTGGCTCCTAACCCATATCCGGCTTCCCGTAAATTTTCGGGAACCGCATGCAGGGCATCTTCACTGAGAGACGTTATCATCGGTAATATCATCATCCCCATAACAATACCAGGGGAAAGCGCATTAAAACCAGCTAATGTTGGAATAACCTCTTGTAAGTAAGGAGTAACAAATAGAAGTGCAAAATATCCGTAAACGATAGTGGGGATTCCCGCTAAGACTTCTAATATCGGCTTAATAAAGCGTCGGAGTTTAGGAGGGGCATATTCACTGAGAAAAATAGCTATGAGTAACCCTAACGGTAAAGCGACTAATAATGCAATACCTGCTACTAAAAGGGTACCACTAAGTAAAGGCCAAACGCCGAAGTGTTGGTCATAAAACAGCGGCGTCCATTTGGTATCAGCAATGTAATCCAGTATGGATACTTGTTGAAAGAAGCTGATAGTTTCTTTCAATAAGACACCTAAAATACCAAGCGTAGTTAATATAGATACCAAGGCGCAACTAAAAAGAATGTATTTTATAACCGTTTCTTTGGTCCGCACATAGTCGAAGTTGCGCACGGTAAATGGGGTTGAAAATGTTTAAAGTGAATAAGTGATGCGGCATATTAACAATGCCTCTTAAAATTATCGATTATGCTTTGTAAATTCAAGTACAGCCCCCTCGAATCCATATGTAATATTTGTATTATTTTTTCGACAATAATTCTTCCAGGGAGATGTTAGATTGCCTCTTCCCTTTATCAAACATTGAACCGGTGACCCGGTTTTTAAAACGTTTTTCCGCCAATTTATATAGGTTATCGGTAAGGGGGACGAAACCTACTTCCTTCGCTAGTGTGCCCGCATGATTTAAGTAAAACTTGATGAACTTTTGTACTTCACTTCGTTGGGCTGATTTTTTGGACACATAAATAAATAACGGACGGGAGAGAGGTTGGTATGTACCCTCCTTTACAGTTGAAAGACTGGGAGAAATAGCTCCTTTTCCATTTTTTGGATTGTTGTCAGTGATCGGCACTACTTTTAATTTGTTTTTGTTTTCTTCATAATAGGCTAACCCAAAGAATCCTAGGGCATTGGGGTCTGAAGATATCCCTTGCACCAACACGTTATCGTCTTCGGAAGCCGTATAATCTCCCCGGCTTTTACCCGCTTCTCCGATTACGGATTCGGTAAAATAATCAAAGGTGCCAGAGTCGACGCCGGGGCCGTAGAGGTTAATCGGCTTATCCGGCCAGTTCTTTCGGATATCACTCCATTTTTTTATTTTCTCCCGGGCTGAGGGTTGCCATATTCTTTTAAGCTCTTTTACTGTTAGAGAGTCACACCAATCATTTTGCGGGTGTACCATAACGGCTATACCATCATATGCGACCGGTAGTTCAATGTAATTAACTTTTTGCGTTTGACACATATCCACTTCAGTGGGTTGAATAGGGCGGGAAGCATCGCTGATATCCGTTTCGCCCCCACAGAATTTTTTGAATCCCCCCCCCGTACCGGAAACTCCTACTGTTACACGCAATCCTCTATTTTCTTTTTGAAAATCCTCCGCTACGGCTTCTGTAATGGGAAAAACAGTACTGGAACCGTCTATTTTAATGGGTTGGGTCCCCTTCTTTTGGCCTTGTCCGCACGCTAAAAGAAAAATCATTACTAATAGGCTGGAAAATGTTTTTATAGGATACTTCATTTTTACTTCCATTTTTGAACCAAATTAGTTGTTAATTAAAAAACTATTAATTGATAAATGTTAAGAAATCGTTAATTCCCTTTGATTATTGAGTAGATTAAAAGTCTACTTGAAATCTCATTTGATAAATATGCGTTAGCCCCACTTCTTGAAGTTGGGCATATTGATAGTTGAACATGATTTTAGTACTAGGGTTGGGATACCAGTTTAGGCCAGCTGTTATATTATTGAGCTGGCCGGCCTCAATGGGTTGGTCGTTGAGGTTGAGACCGGAATAACGCAGTGTAAGTTCAAGGGCGCCCATTCCTCCATCTCCATTCATGAAATTATTTTTAGGGTGAGTACGGCCAATAGTCCCGTTTCCCCGGTTGTAGGAACGGTACTCTCCTGTAATAAAGTAAGAAGCCATCGCATAATAACCATTAAAAAGGTAAGTATTGGTAGAGCTGTCGGTATGCTGTTCCACGGAAACTGTGTTAAACTCTCCTTGTAGAGAAAAGGATCCCCAGAAAAGCGCAGCTTCATAGCCCATTTGATTGACATTTTGAGTGTGAGGTATAACACCGGTGTTAAGATAGTAGGGAGACATATGGGTCTCAGGGCGTGTAGACACCGTATAGGATTGGTTGTTGGGACGTCGAAAACTATAAGCTAAGCCGAGGTGTATAATTTGATGAGCGGTATCATTATAAATGGGGGTGCCCGTTACTCGCCCTGTAATGTTGTAGTAATCCACCATGTTTGTTGCCATGCCAGCGCCGTCGGTTTGGCGGAAAACGCCACCGGCCCATGTCATACGTTTGTTTAGTACATCATTGTGTAACATCATACCTACATTACGACCAGGCGTAAAAGCATCATTTAAGCCTCGAGCCATAAATGTAATGTATTTGCTACTGGTGTTCTGTTCCATCCCAAAGGGTTCAAAGTAGTGGCCAATTTTTAAGTTACCAACACCGGGTAATTGGGTAAATTCCAAGTAAGCATCTTTAAAAGCCACATCACCACCGGCAAAATCAAATTGTAGTTTATAATTCAGGCTATTGTAAAAATGTCCTGAGCTAAATAAGCGGGCTCTTCGAAATTCTGTGCCAGCATAAGCCGCACCTACCTTTTCCCGTACGGCCTTCTCCTGATTATAGAAAGCCCAATCATTCATGAGCCTTCCTCCGAATTTTAAATCATAATGGCCATTTTCGCTTTGAACATGAAATCCTTGTTGCCAGTAAGCCTTAAATTGACGAGCACTATCCGGTTTTTGGCCATAAGTCATATATGAGAAAAGCGATATAATAAAATACAGACCAATTTTTTTCATGATAAAATGTATTTAATAATGTACTTAAAATGCATAATCTCAAATTTAAAAAAGGTTAACAATAAATTAATATCGCTTTCCAAAAATATTAGTAACTGTAGAAGGGGTTAAGAGAAATTAATTACTAATTATTTTAATTAGTGGTACTTCAATATTAAAAAAATAAGCAGTAAGCGTATTACGATTTAATATTGGTAGGATAGACTCAAAGAAAAACTTCGCCCGATAGTATGTTGACGGTAAGTATAAGTGGTATTTTTAAACTCATACAATGATTGATACTGAGCGTTCAGTATATTTTCTACTTTCAAACTAAAGTAAAAATGTTTGCTTACTTTTTGTTTATAGTTAAAATTAAGCTTATGGCGAGGTTGCTCATACACATTAGGGGTGGCACCTATGCTCACTACTTTTAATCGTGGCCCAAACACGTTGTAGTAAAGACCTAATTCGGTTCCTTTGGATTCGTTATTATAGGTAAGGTTAGCATTAATCAAATAAGGCGATTGATATTGAAACGGCCGAGTAGACTCGGCTGTGGCATTCAGGGCTCGAATGGATTCGAGTTGTTTTCGGGCAATATCAACTTGAGAATGAATGAGCGCTATGTTGCCGCCTATTTTTAAGTTTTTAAATATTGTGCCTAAGGGAGCGAGTTTTTTACGTCCTTCAACTTCAATGCCATAAACCTTAGCTTGTTTTACATTTTTGTAGTTTATCTCCGGTTCACTTCCTCCTACATTGGGGTTAATAACCCGTTCAATTGGGTTGGTGAAGTTTTTATAATATGCACTGGCTGCAACAATCTCTCCTGGATTAGGATACCATTCCCAGCGCAAATCGAAGTTATCAATGAGCGTCCGTTCTAAATTGCTATTTCCTACTTCAATAGCCCCTCCTACAA
>CAZIGO010000017.1:0-2772 GCA_964538595.1 uncultured Chitinophagales bacterium
CCAAGAATTTCGGTGTAATTGTGCGAACAGCTGCTAAGGGCCAAAAAGTGGCGGATTTGGATAGAGACCTTAATCATTTATTGGATCGATGGGAAATTTGCTTTCGAGAGTTGAAAGCAGCTGGAGAAAATGATCTTAATAAAGTGGAAGCTCCTAAAAAAGTATTGGGAGAGGTAGGCCGTGTGAAAAAAACATTACGCGATTTACTCAACCAGTCGTTCAATAACATTATTATAAATCAGGAAAAATTCTATAATGAAATTAAGGACTATGTCGACCAAATAGCTCCCGATCAAAAGGAGATTATGCAACTTTATAAAGGGAAAAAACCCATATTTGACAAGTTTAATGTTAATAAACAAATCAAAGCCTCTTTTGGCCAATTTGTTAATTTACCGAAGGGAGCTTATTTGGTCGTTGAACAAACAGAAGCCTTTCATGTTATTGATGTCAACAGTGGCAATCGGGTTGATCATAAAGGGAGTATTGAAAAAAATGCAGTGAGCATCAACAAATCGGCTGCGGAAGAAATAGCTCGCCAACTGCGTTTAAGAGATTTGGGAGGGATGATTATAGTAGACTTTATTGATATGAAAAACCCGAAGTATAAAAGGGCTGTTTATGATAAGATGAAGGACTTGGTCAATAAAGACTCTACCCGTTGCACAGTACTTCCCCTTTCCAAGCTGAACATCATGCAAATCGCCCGTCAGCGTGTTCGCCCCGCTGTATCTATTGAAACCTCTGAAAAATGCCCTACTTGTTTGGGCACTGGCAAAATACAACCTCCCCTTTTATTAATCGATGAAATAGAGGAAAAACTGCAATCTCTTCAGAAAAAAGAAGGGGTTCCCCGTACGCTCAATATATGGCTGCATCCTTTTTTGGCGGCCTACTTGCGCCAAGGGTTTTTCTCCCTGAAGTGGAAATGGGTTTGGCGCTTTAAAAAATGGTTGAAAATCCACCCGGATAAAGATTGTCATGTGACAGAATATACAATTTATGACAATACAGAGAAAGAATGGGCGGCGAGTAGCTAACAGACACTAACAGTGTGCGTTATATAGACCTCTCTTTTCTATTACGATTATATAAATAACAAACTAGTTCTATTCGGGGAGTTAGTTTTGACAAGTTAACCATTCAGATAGATAAACCCGTAAGTTTTTCTTAATTATTAAATCATATGCATTAATCTTTTCGTTTATCAAAATGGTTAATTTCGATCATATCTATTATATTCAATAAGAAATCAATCCTCTTCTTCTTATTGGAGTATAGACTGATTTAAATCTATTCATGATGAAGCGTTTTTTGATTAGTGCGGTATTATTGTTGATGGCAATGGGTATTCAGGCCCAGGATACCTTTAAGCTGGTTACCTATAATTTGTTGAAATATCCAAGTACTTCCACCTTCCGACATGAGTATTTCCGTAAGATTATGCATTATGAAGAACCCCACCTGATATTGGTCAATGAGTTACAATCTGCTACTGCAGCAGACACCCTATTGGATAGTGCATTGAACAGGTGGGGCGTAACCGCTTATACTCGTGCAAAATTTTATGATGGCCCTTACAGTGATAATATGCTCTTTTATGATTCCACTGAAATTGCTTTATATGGTCAGTATCAAATCCCCACTGAAACGCGGGATATTTCACGATACATCGTCTACTTTAAGGACCCTAACTTGGATAGTCATAATGATACCGTTTTCTTTGATCTTTTTTCCGTCCATTTTAAAGCCAGTTCCAGCTCAAGTGATGAAGATACCCGAGCGGCTGAAGCCGATACTTTAATGAATCACCTGGATTCGTTACCGGGAGATAGGAATATCGTGGTGGGGGGAGACTATAACCTTTATGAGGCGGCAGAGCCGGCTTGGGATACACTAATGGGTCCCAATGTTAATCCTTTAGAAGACCCGATTGATAGTGCGGGGGACTGGCACAGCAACTCAAAATATGAAGGTTTACATACCCAGTCTACTAGAACCAGCGGGTGTGATGGGGCTGGCCCAGGTGCGACAGGAGGCCTTGATGATCGCTTTGATTTTAACTTAATTGATGATGATGTGTTAAATGGAAATAACCGAATAACTTATGTTACTGGTTCTTATTGGGCTATTGGAAATGATGGAAACCATTTGAATGACTGTATCTCTGCCAGCCCTAACAATTCTGTACCTGATTCAGTACTCACCTCATTACAGGAAATGTCTGATCATCTGCCGGTAAGGACCAATTTTGAGGTGGATTTTCCCAATGCGTTAGCCATTGGACTCAATAACTTTAAAGTCCGATATAGAGATGGGGCAACTCATATACAGTGGAGTATGCCTAATCATAAAAATATTAAATACTTTAAGTTACAACGTAGCCGGGATCAGCAAAGTTTTAAAACGATAAAGCACAGGGAAGCGCGCTCTACCCAAATTTATGAGATGGTGGACCATCAATTATCTACTCCCGGCGTTTATTATTATCGAATAAAGGCAGTCATGGAAAAGGGTACTGCTCAATACAGTGAAGTGAAGAGTATTAACAATGGTTCTTCTACTTTGAACACATTGCATGTTCAACCTCTTTCTCAACGAGAAGGAGCCCGCGTTACTTTACATGCCCCTCATTCCGGCAACTATAGATTTTCGGTAGTTAATATGCAAGGGGAAACAGTATTTCAAAAAAGAGTGGAGTTGCAGGAGGGTCCTCATCAGCAAATCATCCCGGCCAGCTCCTTTGCGACAGGCCTTTATGTAATTAAGGTC